>JAJNPX010000532.1 GCA_021155145.1 Acidisarcina sp.
CAAAAGGCAAAGAGGTTAAGAAGGGGACGACCGTCTTAGGAAGCGGTGAGCGGATCACCGCTTCAAATATCTCGGTTCCGGCGGCTTTTGGGTACGCGAAGGTGAAAGTCTCAAAACGGACGCGAGTGGCGATCATCTCGACCGGCAGCGAGATCGTGGAAATCAATAAGAAACCCGGCCGCGACCAGATCCGTAATTCGAATTCGATAATGTTGAAGGCATTGTGCGAACAGTCCGGCGCGGTCGCGACCGTTTATCCTAACGTGAGCGATGACATTTCAGACTTGAGATCTCAAATTTCAGATGCGGTTAGGAACGCCGATATCCTGATCACGACGGGCGGCGTATCGGTCGGCAAGTACGATCTGACCAAGCTCGCATTGAAAGAGCTTGGAGCTGAGATCTTCTTCGAGCGCGTTGCGTTAAAGCCCGGAAAGCCGACGGTGTTTGGGAGATTGAAGAAGTCGCTGGTTTTCGGGCTGCCGGGCAATCCGGTGTCCGCCGCCGTGACGTTTTATCTGTTTGTGCGAAAGGCAATTGCGATCATGCAGAGTTCAAATTCAAGCGAGCTTGAGGGTGCGACCGCCATTGCCTCAAAGCCTATTCGATCCACAAAAGAGCGCGATGCCTATCTACCGTCCGCTCTCGAGATCAGCGATGATGGGCGGCTGTTCGTCGAGCCGCTTCAATGGTCCGGATCGTCTGATCTCGTTGGTTTCTCACGTGCCGACGTGCTCGCTGTGATCCCGAAAGGCTCTAACGTTGGTGCAGGACAAACAATTGAAATACTGCTGCTGCCCTGAACTTTGCGTTATTTGCCGCTTTGCGGGAAAATTCGTTTCACGATGTCAGAGCTTTCTCATTACGACGAAAAAGGCAGCATCCGCATGGTCGATGTGTCGGCGAAGGAATCAACCACAAGACGAGCGATCGCGTCAGGCAAGGTAATACTCTCTCCCGAAACTATCTCGAAGTTGAACGCGAACGAGAATCCGAAAGGCAACCCGCTCGAGATCGCCCGGATCGCGGGGATCATGGCCGCAAAGAGAACGTCGGAGTTGATCCCGCTCTGCCATCCGATCGCACTCTCTAAAGCTGATGTGACGATCGAGTTCGTCGATGACGGCCTTACTATCGAAGCCGAAGCGGTCACCACCGCACAAACCGGGGTCGAAATGGAGGCACTAACCGCTGTCTCCATCGCTGCCCTGACCATCTACGATATGTGCAAAGCCGTGCAGAAGGACATCGAGATAACCGACATTCGCTTAGAATCCAAAACCGGCGGGAAAGCCGATTACATCGCACAAGCCCGCGCGTAAGCAAGGGCGATACTTCCGACTCGATAATAACCCTTGCATACGCGCGGCCATGTGTATTTCGAAATTCATAGCCCTAGACCGAACTTTCGGGTAAACTTATTCGTAACTAATTGCACCTACTTCTAAGAGGGAGAATTACGCCGATATGAGATACAAAGTCGCACGTGAAGCTGAACCGGCATTTACGCTATTGATCATCGCTACGCTGGTCAGCATCGGTCTCTGGGTGATCTCGTGGTACATCCCGCTTTTTGCGTATCTCACCTATCCGCTGAGGATATTCGCGACCTTTATACACGAAGGCGGTCATGCCCTTGCGACGGTGGTCACGGGCAATTCTGTGCAAAGCCTTACCGTCTCGCCTGACGGAAGCGGCGAGGTCTATTCTCTCGGGAACGGTTTGCTGTCGGGACTTCTGATCTCGAGCGCGGGCTATCTCGGTACAACGGCGTTCGGCGCGGGCCTGTTGGCCTGGATGCGATTCGGCCGCTCGTCGCGTATAGCCCTGCTTATCTCTGCTGGATTCGTAGCGGTGATGACCATCGTTTTTGGGGTGTTCGCACCGTTTTTCAATCTCTTTTCGACCTCGACCGTCGGCGGATTCTTTTTCACAATCTTCTCGGGTTCCGTACTCGCGATCGGACTCGCGGCCATCGCAAAGTTTGCCACGGCAAAATGGGCAAACTTCGCCGTCGCCTTTCTCGCGGTACAGTGTCTCTTAAACGCCGTTTTCGATCTCATCAACGTATTCTTCATTTCATCGATGACCTCGATGCATTCCGACGCCGCAAACATGGCCGCCGCCACGGGCATCCCCGGTCTTGTTTGGGTGCTCGTCTGGATGGTCGTCTCGGTCCTGATGATCTCCATCGGTCTCCGCGTCTATGCCGTCAACAAGAACAAAGCGGCCACGGGCGATTCGGTTTTTGAGGACTAATGGAACGCGGACATTCCTGTCCGAAACAACGTCTAACGGAACGCGGACATTCCTGTCCGCAGCAACGTCTAACGGAACGCTGACATTCCTGTCCGCAGCAACGACTAACGGAACGCGGACATTCCTGTCCGCAACGACGACTTTGGGAACGCGGACATTCCTAACCGCAGCAACGTCTAACGGAACGCGGACATTCCTGTCCGCAACAACGACTGTGGGAACGCGGACATTCCTGTCCGCAACCTCGCTTGATGACTAAACGAGGCTGGCACACACGCGGCTACTTGCCCCATTTCGACGCTGAACGTTTCCAGTTCGTTACGATCCACCTCGCCGATTCCCTCCCCCAAACGATCCTCACGAAATTCGAGCAAGAGCGAGCACATGGCAAGCTGGAACATTTCTACGACCGTGAGTTCCAGATCAAGATCGAAGCTTACCTAGACAAGGGGATCGGTAACTGCTACCTTGGTTTTCCTAAGATCGCTGAGATAGTAGTGCGATCCCTGCGTATGTACGACGGGGTCAGATACGATCTTCGCTCCTGGGTGATCGTGCCCAACCATGGTCACATTCTCCTTAAACCGCTTCCGGGGTTCTCTCTTTCATCGATCATCAAGGGTATCAAAGGCAACACCGCCAATCAGGCAAATACTCTTCTTGGTCGAAAGGGTAAGTTTTGGCATCCGGACTATTTTGACCGCTACATCCGCGATCAGGAACATTTCAATAAGACCGTTCGATACATCGAGAATAATCCTGTTAAGGCCGGGTTAGTGCTGCGTCCGGAAGAGTGGAGATTTAGCTCCGCGTACGTTGCTTGAGTTCCAAACCGAATTGGGAACAGAAGTGTCCATGTTCCGATTGCCTTGATCAAACTCCGAAAGAGTTGCGGACAGGAATGTCCGCGTTCCGTTGCCAAATTACTCCCATTCGTGATACAACTTTTTCCCTATGAAAGCCACGCTTCTCTTGTTGATCCTCGCGGTCGGGATCTCGGCTCAGATAAAGAAGCCAGAACCGCCGGCAGTCAAGATCCCGTTTTCCGAATCGCTGCAGGCGGTCGTGGTGACCACCGATGACTGGACCGCGACGAGTGGCGAGGCTCAGGCTTATGAGCGAAAGGATCTAAAGTCGAAGTGGAAAGCTGTCGGAAAGTCTTTTGATATCGTTGTCGGACGAAATGGACTCGGTTGGGATTGGGAAACATTCATCAGAGAGTTTACCAATAGTGCACCGACTCTAACCCCGGTTTTTAAGGCCTATTGTTCGGCTTGGGTCAAGAAAGACGATGCCGGCCTTCGAAGGGTTTACTCAAGCGATACAATTGAAGATTTCGAGCGGGTGATGAAGGAAAACGGCATCACGACGCTATCTGAGTTTCTTGGGGACGATCGAGCATCGAACGAATTTTGCGAAGTTCGGAATGAACGAATCATCGGCGATACCGCCGCCGCCGAAGTTCGGACCAACGGTTATCCAAATGGGATCATACTCGTCTTCGCTAAAGAAAAAGGCGAATGGAAAATAACGAATCGCCGACCTGAAAGGTCATTGGGTACGAGTCCGGTAACCAAGAAAGAAGGTGACGGCAAGTCACCCGCGGGGATGTTTCCATTGACGTTCGCTTTCGGAAAGGCCGGATCGATAACCTCAAAGCTCTCGTATCGCAAGATCGAGGATCAGACCGAGTGCGTGGACGATCCCGAATCGAC
>JAJNPX010000544.1 GCA_021155145.1 Acidisarcina sp.
GTTATCGCGACCATAGTCGTACTGATCGCGAGCATCGGCATCTATCTATGGTCCGAATCATCCGCAAGCTCCCAGGCCGGCATATACGTCGCTCCCGGGGTCGATCTGGCCGATTCGGGATTAGAGGACCATCTGCGGGAGGCAAGCAAGACACGCGAAACGATGTATGCGTTGACGCAGCCTTCGTGGGACGCCATGACCGACGGCGAGAAAAAGGAGTTTCTGTTGAAGGCATTTGAGTTTGCGAAGTCGAAAGGCCTGAAACGCGTTAACTTTCTGAACAACAAAGGCAGAACCGTTGCCTTTGCGTCCGACACCCGCGTGGAAGTCTTCGCAAAACAGTAGCGACATTACATTTTTGTAACAGCCTGGTTTCAATGGCAACATAATTGTAAGAAATTGTGTTGCCATTTTTGCGCAGTCGTATCTGTCAGCCGCTTGAGAGCCCGTATTTTACAGGCCGATACAGGCTTTGAGGATACTGGAACGGCCCTTGCCATAGTTCATCCCAAATCGTCCCCCCGAATTACCCTCGGGCAGGACCAAGACCGATCAAGATCTAAAGGAGAGCTAATGAGCGCAAAAGATGTGTTGAACTTTGCGGCCGAAAAAGGCGCAAAGTTCGTTTCAGTACGGTTTACCGATCTACCGGGGTCGTGGCACCACCTGACCTATCCGATAAGTCAATTGACCGAGGATTCGTTTGAAGAAGGCTTCGGTTTCGATGCCTCGAGCCTGCGCGGATGGGCGGTGATAAACGAGTCGGACATGCTGCTGGTCCCCGACGCGGCCCGGTTTTGGATCGATCCGTTCGTCGATGAGACGACGCTTTGCCTGATCGCAAATGTGGTCGAACCGATCACGAAGGACGGGTACGGACTAGATCCGCGGTCGGTGGCCGTGCGGGCCGAAAGCTATCTTCGATTCACGGGGATCGCGGACACCGCATATTTCGGCCCCGAGGCGGAGTTCTTTATTTTTGACGAGGCCCGCTTTCATAACGACCAGAACTCGGCCGGATTTACCATCAACTCCGAGGAAGGGCACTGGAACAGCGGCCGGGCCGGCGGAGAGATGAATCCCAATACCGGATACCACATCCGTTCAAAGGAAGGTTACGTCCCGGTGGCGCCGATGGATACGCTGATCGACCTTCGCAACTCGATCTCGAACGTCCTCGGCGATGTCGGGATCGATGTCGAATGCCATCACCACGAGGTTTCGACGGCCGGGCAATGCGAGATAGACTTCAGATTCTCAGATCTGCTCAATACCGCCGACAACGTGATGATGTTCAAGTACGTCGTGAAGAACTCCGCGTATATTCACGGCAAGACGGCCACCTTTATGCCAAAGCCGCTCTACGGCGACAACGGTTCGGGAATGCACTGCCACCAATCGCTCTGGAAGGACGGCAAACCGCTCTTCGCAGGCGATCAGTACGCTGGGCTTTCCGAGATGGCAAAATTCTATATTGGCGGACTCCTGAAGCACGCCCCGGCGATCGTCGCCTTTGCCGCGCCCACGACCAACAGCTATAAACGCCTCGTGCCGGGGTTTGAGGCACCGGTAAATCTTGCGTATTCCGCCAGAAATCGATCGGCGGCCGTCCGCATACCGATGTTCTCGCCGTCGCCGAAGGCGAAAAGGCTCGAATTCAGGCCGCCGGACCCAAGCTGCAATCCGTATCTGACCTTTGCGGCACTTTTGATGGCCGGACTCGACGGGATCCAGAACCGGATCGATCCGGGCGATCCGCTGGACAAGGACATATACGATCTTCCGCCCGAGGAACTGGCGAACGTGCCGTCGCTGCCCGGCACGCTCGACGAGGCGCTGAAAGCGCTCGAGGACGATCATGAGTTTCTATTAAAGGGAGACGTATTCACGACCAAGATGATCGAAAGGTGGGTAACCTATAAACGCGAGAAAGAGATCAAGCCGCTGCGGCTCCGGCCTCATCCGCTCGAGTTTTCAATGTACTTCGATATTTAGTTGGCGGCTGCATGTGGAGCGGCGGTCCGGGGCAACTCGGGCCGCCGTTCTTATTTGTTTCCGCCGGATCTGATGGCGGCCGCAAATCTCTCGGCGATAAGCCTGTTCACCCAGCCGCGATGATGCCCGCCGGAGTGCTGATTGTCGATCGGGATATCGGGCGAAAGCTCCCGCACCGCCCCGACGCTCGAGGCCCAATCGGCAAACTCGATATTGTTTTCGGCGGCCCAGTTCTTTGCCCACTCATAGGCCCTGCCCTGGTCGCTCCAGCCCAGGATCAATACTGCGTTCTTCTCGGCCGCAAAGGTTTTGAGGCGTTCGAGCACGGACCGCTCAAGCTCGGCGACCGTTGGGCCGGCCGCAGAAGCGTCGGCCGTGGCCCCGTCGCTAACGCCGATGGCAGACCTCCGCATTTTGCCGAGGGCGATCTTCATTAGGATGGCTATCTGGAGGTCGCTTGTCACCCATTGGAGGGGTTTTACCAGCGGGCCCCATTTCGGATTTCCGTCAACCAGATGATTGTGCCGATATCCGGAGCGGAAAAGCACGTCGTCCTCGTAATCGTTATCGCAGCCCATGTACAAAATGAACCTGGGCTTTATGGGGGCGGCATCCCACCAACGCCGGATCGCGATGATCGATTGTTCGCCGCCGTAGCCGGGCACGCCGATATTCACGACGCCGAATTTGGGCGAGTATCCGCCCTCCGCGTCGGTATTGAGCGTCAACTCTAGCTGCGCCGGATAGGACATATCGGCGGGAAGCCCGGTGCCCTGCGTGTAAGAATCACCCGCGGCCAAAACAAGGGTCTCGTACGCCTCCCAATTCTCCTGAAAGTTGGACGTCCCGAGTTTATTTGTCTTTATCTCGTCCTGATAATCGGTGGTCTCAAAAAGGTGAACGCCGGGTTTGAGTTTCGTCCCGAGCTCGGCGTCGTACTCGTAGGCTTCGAGGATCGACGTTTGGTAGATCGGCATAAAGATGCGCAGGAAAACCTCGATCAGGAGGAAGCCAATGATAGTTGAGACCGCAACGGCCGCGATCCGTCCCCGCCAACTGCGTTTTCCATTTTCGCTCATTCTTCTACGGGGGCGGCCCGGTCGCCGCCCATCGGATTCTAACATTAGCAGCGAGGGAGTTCGAAACGCGCGACCCGATGGCCGAAATTCAATGGTCTTGCGGTATAATCACAGCCGATGGAACGATATACGGTCATCTGTCCCTGTTGCGAGGCGACGATCAACATAGATGCTCACACCGGAGCTATCCTTTCGCACGAGGAAAAGAAAAAGGCGCTCGGTTCTTTTGAAGACCTGAAGGGTGAACTCTCAAAGCAAAAAGAACTTCGAGAGCAGATCTTTGCACAGGAGATGTCGTCGCAAAAGGACCGCGAACGCCTTTTAGAGGAAAAATTCCGCGAGGCGCTCAAGCGCGCCGATACCGACAGCGACAAGCCTTTTCGCAATCCGCTCGATCTGGACTGATCTCACCCCGACATAGCAAATGAACCAGCAAGCCGCAATGAACCGAACGCCCGGCCCGATCGCCGAAAGGATACTGGTCGCCCTAGACGTTGACCGCGCGGAGACGGCCCGCTCGATATGCAGCGAGTTAAAAGGTTTGGTTGGCGGATTCAAGGTCGGCCTGCAGCTTTTTACATCGGCGGGACCGGGTTTTGTAAGGGAACTGGTCGAAGCGGATGTTCGCGTTTTCCTGGATCTCAAGTTTCACGATATTCCGAATACGGTCGCCAGGGCATCGGTCGAAGCGGCGCGTTTGGGCGTTTGGATGTTCAACGTGCATGCCTCGGGCGGCAGCGAGATGATGAGAACCGCAGCCGCGGAGATGAGAAATGCCTGTGAGCGCGAATCGCTCACGGCCCCGCGAATGATCGCGGTCACCGTTTTGACGAGTTCAGACACGGCTACGCTTGTAGAAACGGGGATCGCGGCGTCGCCGAGCGAACAAGTTTTGAGATTGGCCGAACTTACGGCAGAATGTGGCCTTGACGGGGTCGTCGCATCGCCGCTTGACGTCGAACCCATCAAGCATCGTATCGCATCCAGGGATTTTCTGGTGGTGACGCCCGGCGTGCGGCCCGCTTTGGCAACAAACGACGATCAGAAGCGTGTAATGACACCGGAGGCGGCATTGAAGAACGGAGCCGATCTTCTCGTCATTGGGAGACCGATTACCGCAGCACAGGATCGGGCCGGCGCCGTCGAAGCGATCCTGAATGGACTGACCATAAACTGAGCCAACGGCTATTTACCTATTCCTTCACCTGTGCCCAAATTTCAATTGTCCAAGATCTTCTTCTATTCGTTTGCCTTAGTGGCTTGCCTGGCCATGCCTTTGCTGGCCCAGCCGCAATTCAAGGTCGGCGAGCGGATCACCTATTCCGTTTCGTACGACACCTTCAGAGATGTGGCGTACGCGGAATTGTTCGTCGCGTCGCAGGGCACTCTGGCGGGAAAGGATGCGGTCGAGATCCGGTCCAGGATCAAGACCCTCAGCCTGATCAGTGCTGCATTTTATCAGGTTGATGAGAGCCGTACCGTTTTTGTCGATCCGGCCTCGGGGTTTCCGCTTTACGTTTCAAGGGTCCTGAATCCGGAAGGGATCCGCATCGAGACCGTCAACGACCTCCAGCGGTTGCCGTCGGTAAATTTCGATCTGATCTCGCTGATCTATAGGATCCGCCAATCGAATGGCTCGGGGGCGGCGAATTTTCAGGAGGGAGAAAAGGTTTACGGGGTAACATTCCAGCCGACCGGAAGCGAGAGGGTCTCGGTGCCGGCGGGCGAGTTTGACACCACGATCGTATCTGTCGAAAGCGAGTTCTTTGCGGAACTGGGCTTTCCGGAGGTGAAGGTGAATCTGACGAACGACGATGCGAGGATACCGGTCGTTGTTCGGCTGATGCGCAATAAGAAGAGCGGCTTTCGAGCCGAGGCGGCGAGCGTCCAGTCCATCGTGCCCGAACCGGTCGCGGCGGCATCGCCGACCCCGACACCGCAGAATACTCCACGGCCCACGCCGACCCCGGCATCCACGCCGGAACCGTACATACCAAACCGGCCGCTTGCACCGGAATTGGCATTTGAGATCGGCGAGACCCTGGAGTACCGGCTCACTGCCGCCGGCCGCCCGGTCGGGACATTTGTCACGAGGGCCAGGGAACGGCTGCTGTCGGGTGGCAAAGATACGCTCGTTCTGACCGCAACGGTCACCAATGCCGCGCCCGGAAATCCAATCATTCAGCTCAACGATTCGATCACGGCGAACGTCGACCCTGAAACGCTTGCACCCCGGCAGTTGGATATCAAAACGTCCGGTTCGCTTGCATTTCTTTCACAGACGGCTCTTTTTGACGAGCGGACGGGAACGATCACGTTCGGAGGTGCGAACCGCATCGAGGCACCGATAGCGACGCACAGTATCCTCAGCCTTCTTTACGCGATGCGGTCGTTCAACCTCAGGCAGAGTCCGATCCGGGATAACCCCGTGAACGACACACGCGTCGCCGTCTTTTGGGAGAACCAGCCATATATCTTCACGCTTCGCCCTTCGCAGCCCGCGGTGATCGAGATCGGCGGCCAAAAGCGGCAGGCCCAAATGGTGGCCGTGAATACGGGCAATCCTCAACTTGACCAGCTTGCCATCAAGGTCTGGCTTTCGACCGATCAGGGCCGGATGCCGCTTCGGATCACGATCGGGCCGTATCAGGCCGATCTGGTCTCTGCATCGGTCATTCCACCCCGCTAGTCGCGTAAATATTTCGTGAAACCTGTCGGAATCGCCATTCGTTTATTGAAAGTGAAAACTATTTTCAATAAACTATATAAGGAGTGAGTTTGCCATGTATCGATCGTTTACAATTATTCTCCTCGTTCTGGTTTCCGCCGTGGCCGGGTCTGGCCAAACCGACGCCGACCGCGAGGCGATAAAGCGGACGGCTCTCAATTATGCCGA
>JAJNPX010000006.1 GCA_021155145.1 Acidisarcina sp.
CGCAAAAAGGTCACGTGCTTCATTAAGGACAACATAATGAAGCGGACCGACGGGCTCTTTCACCGCGTTTTTGACGAGATCGCGCCCGAGTATCCGGGCATCGAGGCCGACCACTGGATCGTCGACATCGGTTCGGCGAAGCTCGCGGACACGCCGGAGAACTTCGACGTCATCGTCATGCCCAATCTCTACGGCGATGTGCTTTCCGACGTCGCGGCTCAGATCGCCGGTTCCGTCGGGCTTGCCGGTTCGTCGAACATCGGCGAGCAGGTCGCGATGTTCGAGGCCATACACGGCTCGGCGCCGCGGCGGGCGGGTCAGAACCTTGCTAATCCGTCGGGCCTTTTCCTCGGCTCGATCCTAATGCTCGTCCATATAAATCAGCCCGACATCGCCGAGGCTGCCCACAATGCCTGGCTGCGCACCATCGAGGACGGCATTCACACGTACGATATGTACAAGGAAGGCGTCTCGACCGAAAAGGTGGGAACCCGCGAATTTGCCGAGGCCGTGGTCAAGCGGCTCGGCCAGAAGCCGGAGACGCTCAAGCCTGTCACCTACACCGAGAATGTAGTGGAGGCCGACCCAAAGCCGATCTACACAATGCCGGAGCCGCAAAAGAAAGAGCTCGTCGGCGTCGATGTCTTTCTTGACTGGTGGAAGGGCTCTTTCTACGGTGTCGCAAACGAGCTCGGAGCATTGGTCGAGGCCCTGAACGGCGACGGACTAAAGCTGCAGGCGATCGCAAATCGCGGCGTCAAGGTGTATCCCGGCGGCCTGCCCGATACCTTTACGGTCGATCACTGGCGCTGCCGTTTCGTCTCGGACTCGGGCGAGGGCACCGCCACTACCCACGGCAAGGTCATCTCGCTGCTTCAGCGGTTCGAGTCCGCAGGGCTCGACGTCATCAAAACCGAAAATCTTTACTACTTTGACGGCGTCAAGGGTTATTCGGCCTAGTTCGCACGGAACAAGCCCGTCCGCAGGATAAAGCGGGCGGGTTTCCGTTTTCCAAGGCGGCCGGTTTACACGGCTCAATTGTAGATACCCTGTAAATGCTCAAAATACAGCCTTTACCCGCGCCGGCTGCAAAGTCTGGAAACCCGTTGGAAACCGGCTTGGAAACCACGTTGGAAACCGGCCTGGAAACCACGTTGGAAACCTCCGTCATCGCCGTATAACCTATTGACTTATAATGGTTTACGGGCGATGGATGCCGCCCGCCGCTGCACAAGTTTCACGACAAGATTCGAAGCTTCCGGTCAACACATTTTCAAAGATCCCTGGGGCGTATTTCGCTCCAGCGACACTGTTGCACGCATCGCATATTGAGTCAATGTTGATTTTCGGAGGTTGCGAGGCCCATTTAGGCCCTATTGAGCCGCCGGCGGGTAGAGGCGCTCGAATTCGGGGTCGCCGTGGAGTATCGCGAGGTCAGGGTCCTGACGCGTCCAGACGGGATTGCGATAGCCGGCTTCCCAGGCTTTTTTGAGAGCGATCATCGCATCCTTTGAATTTCCCATCTCGCACTGCGTGCAGGCGATGTTATAGAGGATCATCGTGTCGTCCGGCCGGAGCGCCATCGCAAGGTCGACCTCGCGTTTTGCGTCGTCAAAGCGTCCCTGCGACGCGTAGTTCCCCGCGAGCAGCACGCGGACCCGCGCATCCTCGGGGGTTTTCTTTAACTGGGCTTCGAGGATCGAGATCTCGCGATAGGTGTAATTGCGAAGGGCCTCGGTCTTTCCCAACGCCCCGAGAGCGTTGTGGATGGGTATCGTGGTGTTGTAGTTCTCGCCGGCGTGGGCGAGCGCATCTTCCATGATATCGACGACCTCCTGATAGCGGCCCGATTCAAAGAGTGCGCGGCCGAGCAGGTGATAGCCGCCGTCGATATCGGGGTCGCGGGCGAGGGCCGACCTTACTTTTTCGACGGCCGAATCGTACCTGCCCTCTGCAAAATCGAGCCATGCCTCGGCACAGCGTATCTCGGGCTCGTCGCGCCCGGTCGCGATGGCCTTCTGCGTGGCTGCGTGGACGCGGTCGATCCACTCCTGATTCCGCTCGAAATAGTAATAATACTGGGCGCAGACATTCGCGACCGCGGCATGTGCGACCGCAAAGCCGGGGTCGAGCGACACGGCATTCTCATACATCTGGAGAGCGAACTGCATATCCTGCCGCCCGACGCGGCGGGCAAAATTACGCCCGCGGAGGTAGAGGTCGTAGGCGTGCAGATTCTCGGTCGGCTTGGCCGCGAGGGCCTCTTGCTCCTGCGGCGAGAGCGTGATGCGAAGTGCGGCGGCGATCTTTGACGCGATCTCGTCCTGCACGGCAAAGACGTCTTCCATCTCGCGGTCATACCGCTCGGACCAGACGGGAAAGTCGGTGGCGGCATCGACAAGCTGGGCATTGATGCGGATACGGGCGCCGGCGCGCCGCAGGCTTCCCGAAAGGACATAGGCGGCGCCGAGGTCCTGGCCGACCTGGCCCGCGGTCACCGTCTTGTCCCTGTACGGCAGAACGACCGCCCGGGAAAAGGTCCGCAGCCGCCGGATCTTTGAAAGCTCGGTCGTGATGTCTTCGGTGATGCCGTCACGCAGGTACTCGTCCTCTTTCATACCGCTGAGGTTCTCAAAGTAAAGCACAGCGATCGAATGTTCATGGGTCGGTGCCGACGGCATCCGGCTGGTATGTATGGCGGAGGCCGATTCGCCCGAGTGCCGGCCGGAATTGACGTCCCGCTTTAGCCGCTTCAGGGCAGTTTTAAGATCGGTCGCGGTCTGGAACCTGAGGTCGCGGTCCTTCTCGAGCGCCTGGGCGATAATGCGGTCAAACTCGGGCGGCAGTTGGGAATTGAGCTGATTTACAGGAGCCGGTGTGCGGTTTAGGATCGCGTCGAACACAACGGCCGATGTGTCGCCCTGAAACGGGAGCGAGCCGGTCGCCATCTGATAGAGGATCGTCCCGAACGAGAAAAGGTCGGTCCGGGCGTCGGTCACGGCCCCGCGTGCCTGTTCGGGCGACATATAGGCAACGGTACCCATCGCGGTGCCCGGCGTTGTGAGCCCGTCGTGGACCGCGGTCGGCAGGTTTGACGCCGCGTCCGGCTTTTGCTGATCGATCTTTGCGAGCCCGAAATCGAGGATCTTTGCCTCGCCCCGCGATGTGACGAAAATATTCGCCGGCTTAAGGTCGCGGTGGACGATGCCCTTGGCGTGGGCCGATTCGAGTGCGTCGAGGATCTGGATGCCGAGGTTGAGCACGGTCTGCAGGTCGAGCGGCCCGCGGCGTATGCGGTCTGAGAGAGCCTCGCCATCGAGCAGTTCCATAACGATGAAATGCTCGGATTCGTGCTGTTCGATACCGTGGATGGTGCAGATATTAGGATGATTGAGCGCCGATGCCGCACGGGCCTCGCGCTGAAAGCGCTGAAGCAGGTTGTCATCGCCGGCCATCGCCGGGGTCAGGAACTTCAGGGCGACGTGCCGCCCGAGGTTGATGTCCTCAGCCTCGTAGACAATGCCCATCCCGCCCTCGCCGAGCTGAGACGTTATGCGATAGTGCGAAATGGTCCTGCCAATCACAAATTTACGGTTCTCCAATTCGAAAACTTGAATTTATGGGTGAGCGAGAATAGTAGTACACGCAAAGGTGGCGGTCAAGCACTTATCTGAGGCCGGCGAAGGTGCTTCGAATATGCCTGTATAAAGGGGGAAATTTGCTTTCATTGCACATCTTTTCTATGTTTAACCAGATGGGAAGAACATTAAATTCGATGGGCTTGGCGGCAGCGGTCATCATTCTGGCCGCGGCGGCAGTCTTCCCGCAGGCAAAGGTATCGGCCGGTAAGACCATCTTTCGCGACTCGGACGGGAACCTCGTTTCGAACAATGAGTTCGTCGATATCCGGATGGCGAATTTTCATTACCCGGACGCGACGGTAATGAGAACGCTGGAGGACGGAACGGTGGAGTTTCGCCTTCAAAGGGTGCCGCAAGAGGGCGTGCTGGCTCAGGATTTCTCGGTACGGACCCTTGACGGCGCGACCGTCTCGCTCGGCGAGCTGCGGGGCAAGGTGGTCGTACTGAATTTCTGGTTCATCGGGTGCCCGGTATGCCGGGCCCTGAAGCCGAAGTTGAATGAGTTCAAGACACGATTCGAAAAGGACAGCGACGTGGTATTTCTTGCGTTGACCGCCGACCCGGAGGACGCGGTCGAGAAATTCCTGAAAAAAGAGCCGTTCGATTATGTTCAGGCGGCTGACGCCGGGCCGGCGATCAAGCGATACTCGATCGGCGGCTACCCAAAGAATATCGTCATAGGCCGGACGGGCGAGATAGTTTATTGGCGTTCGACCATCAAGGCGTGGGACAAGTTCGAATCGGTCATCCGCACCGAACTCGCAAAGTGATCGGGCTGCCTTACCCTATGCCTGAACCGCAATCTTGTCCGATATGTTCCGCACCGGTCGAGCCGAATGTACGGTACAAGAATTATATCTGCTTCGATTGCTGCGCAAAGGCAGTCGACGAGACGGGCCGCCGGCTCGGATTCGGCAACGAATCGTTCTCGGGCGGATTCGTCTCGTGGTACGAGGATACTAACGAGACGCGTGAAAGCAATATCTGCTACATCGACGGCATAAAGTGCTGGGCCGACGAAGCTCACATGGGCGGGGTCGTGATCAGGATATGTGAAGGTTGACCAGGATCGAACGGTGATCATATGAAGACGATCGTTTTTTGGCTAAAGATCGCGGCGCTCTCGGCTTTTGTATCGCTCTTTTTTTCGGCGTGCACGGGCAGCGGCGGGAATACGAACAGTGCTGAAAGGCCCGGGTCCGCAAACGCGGCGGCTCCGGCGAACAGCAACTCGCAGGTTTCCGCCCCGGTGCAGGCCTATCCACAGAGCGCGGCCGACGCTTTTCTCGATTCCTGCGAAAAGGCGGGCAGCGACCGGGCGTTTTGCGCATGCGTTTTTGAAAAGGTGCAGGCGAAATACACATTTGAGGAATTCTCGGTGATCGAATCGAAGATCATCGCGGGCACACCGCCGGACGACTTTATCGAGTTCACGGGCAAGGCCCGCGCGGCGTGTACGAAATAGGACGCTTCCGATGGCAACAAGCAAGAAACGAGATCCGGTCGTTGCGATCATAATGGGCAGCAAGTCTGATTGGCCCACGATGGAGCAGGCGTCGCTCGTGCTCGATGAATTCGGCGTCGCGCACGAATCGAAGATCGTCTCGGCCCACCGCACGCCGGACCTGCTATTCGATTTCGCCAAGTCGGCGGAGGGCCGCGGCATCGAAGTGATCATTGCAGGTGCGGGCGGTGCGGCACATTTGCCGGGAATGTGCGCATCGCAGACCGTGCTGCCGGTGCTCGGCGTGCCGGTCGAGAGCAAAGCCCTCAAGGGGCTCGATTCCCTTCTCTCCATAGCCCAAATGCCCGCCGGCGTGCCGGTCGGAACGCTCGCCATCGGCCAGGCCGGTGCAAAGAATGCAGCCCTTTTGGCGATATCGATCCTCGCAAATTCACGCCCCGAACTCCGCAAGAAACTCCACGCGTATCGGTCGAAGCAGACGAAAACCGTGTTAAAATCCAAACTGGAGAAATAGTTATGGAGGCAGTTCGTGTTGAGACTATCGTCCAGCAAAATGGTCGCGTGATCGTCGAGAATCTCCCATTTGATGAAGGCGACCATGTAGAAGTGATCGTATTCGAGCAGCGTGACCCGAAAAAGGATAGGGTGAATGACCCATATCCACTTCGCGGAACACCCTATCATTATGACGATCCTTTTTCGCCCCTTATCTCGTTAGACGATTCCGAACCTTTCAAATGATCGTCCTTGATACGCACATTTGGATATG
>JAJNPX010000013.1 GCA_021155145.1 Acidisarcina sp.
GGACGCAAAGAGTCGATCAAGAACTAAGGCCGGTTCTGCGGCAAATACCAATCACCTTCGGCGGTTTTCGGCAGGGGTTTTCGCGGCATCTTCTCATCAAGCATGGCTGTCTGATAGGCGATAGCGGCGATGATGACGGCATTTACCTTCATATCTTCCTCGTTTACCGCCTCCAGAACATCAAGATTCGTGTGATGGATACGCGACTCGTAATCGAGCGGGTCCTGGATGAACTGAAATCCGGGAAGGCCGACCGCGTCAAATGCCATATGATCGGTTCCGCCCGTGTTCAGCGTGGTGATCGTTCTCGCACCGAGATACGCAAATGGCTCGAGAAATTCCTCAAAGATGCGCCGGGCCGCTTCGTTGCCCTGCAAATAAATCCCGCGAATTCGGCCTGAGCCGTTGTCGAGGTTGTAGTAGGCCGAAAGCCTCGCGTGATCCGGCTTTAGCTGTATCGAGAATGGGTCGCCGTAATGTTTCTTGACGTACCCGATCGATCCGTAGTAGTCCTGCTCTTCGCCGTCCCAGAGGGCGACCCGTATGGTCCGTTTCGGCCGTACGCCGATCGCCTTCAGGATGCGAAGGGCCTCCACCACCGCGACACACCCCGCGGCATTGTCGGCCGCACCGGTCCCCGAATGCCATGAGTCGAAATGGCCGCCGAGAAGGACGACCTCGTCCTTTAATTTCGGGTCGCTGCCGGTGATCTCGCCCAAAACGTTGGAGCCCGTCGCCTCGCCCCCGGTCCGCGTCCGAAGTTCGAATTCGAGTTTGACCGGGATCTTTCGGTCAGCCAAACGCACGATCCGGGCGTACTGTTCGCGGGCGAGCACGAAGGTGGGCGGGTTGATCGCGGGATCGGGAAAATACGAACCCTGAACTGCCAGGACCCCGTTCGGCCGACGGCTTGGCTGGATGAGTGCCGCGACGCCTTCGTCCTTAAAGAATTTCGTTATCGCCTTGCCGCGGGCGAGGCTCTCGAGCCAGTCACTCTCCTCATCCTGGTACGAGACCGTTCCGCCGCCGTCAGGGTCTTTGGTCGGATCGGTAGCACCAGCCTTCTTTGCAAGTTCCTCGTCGTTCAACCTTTTCATCGGATCGCCCCCACGCGAGGCCGGCGGGTTGAAAGGGAAGCGCCCATTCATAACGATCGCGCCCTTGAGCTTGCCCTTGGACTTTTCAAGATCGACGGCATTTGAAACCGAAACTATCACCGGTTCGCCGGAAACGACACCGCTGGTCGACGGTGTCCAAGCGAGCGGATAGGCGATCAGGCGGTCATAGGTCGGGGCCGTCATCTGTGCGGAGAAACGCTCGAGGTCCCATTCCTTTCCCCACGATCCCCACGGCTCGATCTGCACGTTATCGAATCCGAACGAGATCATTTTGTCCCGCATCCAGGACTTGGCGTTCTTCAGGTTTTGCGAATTGGTCAGCCGCGGTCCAAATACATCTGTCAGATACCCGACCGTTTCCATCGCCTTCGAATTCTGAAACCCCTCGGCCTTGATCTGCGCCAAAACCCGATCGTCGATGTGGCCGCGCCCGACAGCAAGGCCCGAAAACGTGACGACAAAAAGAAGGACGAAGCTTATGGATCGTCTATACATAAATTCTCTGTGTGCTCTCTTTTGGCTTGGACTTCCTGGGTCAGACCTTCGCAAATGTGAGCCCCGTCTGCCCCTGATACTTTCCGCCGCGATCTTCGTATGACACCGCGCAGTCCTCGTCGGACTCGAAGAACAGGATCTGCCCGATGCCTTCGTTTACGTAAACTCGCAGCGGAAGGTTTGCGAGATTCGCGATCTCGACGACGAGCCGTCCCGTCCAGCCCGCTTCAAGCGGGGTCGTATTTACGAGCAGCCCCGCACGCGCATACGTCAATTTCCCGAGCGCGATGCCCGTCACTTTGCGCGGCATTCGAAATGTCTCGACCGTTACTCCGAGCCCATAATGATGCCCCGGAAGGATGTAGTATTTCGATCCGTCGTCCGCGGTCTGGATCTCCGGCTCGATCAGCGAGTATTGCTCTTCGAATCTTTTCGGGTCGATCTCCTTTCCATGCACCGAAGAAAATATCCGGAACCCGTCGTCCGCGAGCCGCATATCGTACCCGTAGCTCGACGCACCCGCCGAGATGATCCGATGCCCGTTCACCTCGCGGACGAGTTCCGGAAGGAATGGATCGATCATCTGCAGCTCTTCCGCCATCCGCCGCAGCCACATATCAGATTTGATCGTCATATTAGAATGCCTGCCACCAAAGTTCGGAGTTCCACCTTTAGGTGGCCCGATGTTGCCACGAGACTGTTCGATCGTAACAATAGCCAGCTAAAGCTGGAACTCCAAACCTCAGGTGGCCCGACGCACCAAGTTCGGAGTTCCACCTTCAGGTGGCCCGATGTTGCCACGAGACTGTTCTATCGAACGAATAGCCAGCTAAAGCTGGAACTCCAAACTTCAGGCCCGTCGCTGCCTCGAGACTTCTCGATCGTAACAATAGCCAGCTAAAGCTGGAACTCCAAGCCGCGAACCTCATCAGCTAATCTTCATCCCAGCCGGACCCGTAATCCAGCACCGGATACTCTTTCCAGATCTGAATCGCCGTTTCGCGTCCGATCGCGGCAAGATACTGAGAAGCGCTCGACCACGGCCAGTCTTCCCAGCGTTGAACATATCCGTGATGTACAGGATTATGCAGGATATAGTTGACGGTCGCAAAATAGTGCCGCTCT
>JAJNPX010000035.1 GCA_021155145.1 Acidisarcina sp.
GATAAAAAAGGAGGTTCACGAATATTACGAGAATCTCCCGTTCTTCAAGAAGATATTCGTTTCACGCGACAATCTTCTGAATGAAGTGGATGCGCTCGTCAACGAAAGCCTTCCGAGAAGGATCGAGGAGACACTGAAAGGCGACTTTTTTGCCGAAGAGGCGGGCTCATTCATCAACTCGACCATTGACAGCGCTCTGGCGCGTCCGCTGCCCGACGTCATCGGCAAGATAAACCCCGAGCAGCTCGACCGATTGAAACATCAGGTCTCTTCGTCGCTTGTCCGTCTCCTTCGCGGCTTAGAGATGCAGCGGTCGATCCTGGAATATGTTACGGACACGCTTGAGAAATTGCGGCCCCACAGCATCGATTCGATCCTCAGGACCGTCCATCCCGAGTCGGAGGCCAAGCTCAAAACGATGCTCTCGGACGGATTATTGTCGATCATCGCGAGTGAGAATACCTCGATGCTGATCAACAATATGCTCTCCGGACAGATAGAGAAGCTGCTTTCGGAACCGATAGGCCGGCTGTCCGACAAGATCGAAGAGCAAAAGCTCGTCTCCGCCAGTGAGACTTTTGCCGACACCATCATTTCGGCGATCCGTGAAAAACTGCCCGAGGCGATAAAGGAATTCGATGTCGGGGGAGTCGTCCGGGAAAAGATAATGACTTACCCCGTCGAAAAGCTGGAGGCTCTCGTTATGTCGGTCGCCAAAGAACATCTGCGGACCATCGAGCTATTCGGCGCGGGTTTCGGATTCGCCATCGGACTCGCACAGTCCGTACAGTTCTACTTTTATGCCCACTAATATATCCGGGCTATTTATGGCCAATGCGAGTTAGCGGTTCAGCTCTTCGTTGATCAACGATCTAAGGTCCTGCATCGAGAGCCGTGCAAGACGACGGCCGTTAACAAAGAACGTTGGGGTCTGGCGAACACCCAGACTCTGGCCGTCCTTCAGATCGCGCTCCGCTTTTTCGGCGTACTTTGGATTGCCGGCGGCGGCATTCAGCCGTTCGGGATCGAGGCCGATCTCCTTTCCATACTGCTCGAAAAGAACGCTGACGGGTGTGGTCGAGACGGGAGTCTGCCCGGGTGGTCCGTGCTTCTCGCCCCATTCACCCTGTTCGGCAAAAAGCTTTTCCTGCATCTCCCAATATTTACCCTGTTCGCCGGCCGCCTCGATATATTGGACGGCTAGTTTTGCGTTTCGGTGCAGCGGCATATAACGCACGACAAAACGAACGCGCCCATCGAATTCCTTAAGCATACTCTTGACCTGCGGCGAGACCGCGGCGCAAGATTCACATTCAGGGTCAAGGAACTCGACGACGGTCACCTTGGCGTCCGCCGGCCCGATTGATGGGCTGTCCGGCCGGACCAAATTCTCCGCAACGTTCGGCCTTACCGGCGCCTTTTGGACTGACCCGCGGTAATAAGACGAGCCGATGACACCGGCCACGACGACGATGATACCTATCGCCAATAGAATTCCAACTTCCTTTCTCATAACTTCTCTGAACTGACCGGACGGTACAAAAGCGTAAAAATTGTCACGGCCAAAAACGACGCGAGTGCCAAGAGCGGGATCGTGATGAATCCAAGCCACTCGATCTGAACCGTGGTGCACGAGACCCCTTCGCGGCACGGGGCGATGCTTTCCGGTAAAATACCGTAATACAAGAGGTTGTGATATACCGCGAGGGCCAGGCCGGCGATCTCTAACGGAAGGGCGTAGAACCTCCACCGCCCGTCCCGCATCGCAATCCCGACGCCGATCACCAATACAAGCGGGTAGATCGCGATTCTCTGATACCAGCAAAGAATACACGGCGGCAATTCCATCACTTCGCTAAAGAACAGGCTTCCCGCCACGGCGAAAAGGGCAGTGACCCACGCCGCATACGGCAATATAGCGTTGAATATCGTGCCTGACCGGGTGCCCGCCATTCTTTTAGATTAAAACATTTTTCGACCTCATTGTCAGAAGCGGAAAAATACGGCCGCATTCGGCTTTCCGTTGCAAGTTCTCTGCGTTCGCGACGTTCAAGAACGTGAGAGGCCGATATGAAACTGAAACTTTCGATCCTTGTGCTTGTTGTGCTGTGGGCCGCGTCGTTGGCCGATGCCCAGTCCAAAGAGATCTCGAATCCGTCGATCGATATGACCGGCTATCTTCGGATCGCTGACGAAGCCGCGAGATATCGCGGCCCGCGGCGTCTATCGGAGGACGAATTCCTGAAGATGAGTCAGGAGCCCGGCGTCGTCGTTCTTGACGCACGTTCGAAACAAAAGTACGAAGAACTCCACATCGACGGGTCCGTGAATCTCAGCTTTCCCGATATTACGGTCGAAAGCCTGGCTGAGATGTTCCCTGACAAAGAACAGCGGATCCTGATCTATTGCAACAATAATTTTTTCAACGCAGAAGATGCATTCCCGCGAAAGATGGCGACGGCATCCTTGAATATCTCGACCTACATCGCCCTTTACACCTATGGCTATCGCAACGTCTACGAACTCGGGCCGCTGTTGGATGTAAAGACCACGCGGCTACGACTCGTAAGCTCGGCGGCAAAGAAATGATCGGAACTTTGGCTATGGGCAAACCGTATTCGACGGTCGATGAGAAGCATATACATGGCTATTTGCCTCGCGCTCTTAGTGGCCGCTGCCGCGGCACAGGCACCTGTCTATAAATTTCGACCCGAGCGTGTCGCCGTTGGCACGGTTTACCATTATTTGAAGACAAATGTCGATGGTTCCCAAGCCGAGAACATCTCGACCTATATCGCATCGAGCGAACGCATAGAGTCATTCAAATATCACGAAAAAGGAACGAGGTCGGGTCTGGTGATCGCGGACATGGACTGGAAAAATTTCATGGCCCGCCGGCTGGAATCGTGGCAGGTTTTCGGAAAGGATGAGAGACGCCTGTTTGCGACGCTAGAGTATTCGCCCTCGGACCAAAGCATCACAGTCTCGATCCCCGCGGCCAAACCGGAACCGGAAACCGTAAAGGTCGGGCGGATCCCATTCCATCTATACAATTTCGATCTTGCCAGCCTTAACGTAGCGTGGCCGCACCTCGTTGACCCGCGAAAGCCATTCGTGGTCGGGATCGCCGATCCCACCTTCGCCCATGGTCCGCTCGTGGCTTACAAGGGAGAGATGGCTGTCACTTACGAGCGGGACGAGGCGAGAAACGGGGTTGAAACACGGCGCTATGCGGCGAAGGGAAAAGGCATCGGCGGCGAGGGAACCATCTGGGTCAATAAGGAATTCGGGCACATCGAAGATATGGAGTTCAATGTCGCGAACAATCCTGATTGGAAGACGTTCAAATTGAAGCTGATCAAGACCGAAACGAGAACCCCGGCCCAATGGCAGGAATTTATCGCGTCACGATTCTAGCGCCATCAGTGATCGTGCTCAGGTTCCAGCAGGGATGCGAAAAGCGGAATGGTCTCGTACTCGGTCGGTCCAAAGTAGAAGGCCCGCGGCGGATTTCCGTCATGGTATATGAATACGTGAAAACAGGCATTCAGCCCATACTCGATCAGTGCATCGAGCTTTCCGTCGCGCTCCATTTCGGCTAGTTTCGCCATCACGAAATTCTGCTCTTCCGCGGGCATATGCTTGCGTGCAAGGTCAAAGGCACAACCCGATGTGTGCGGCGGCAGGCTGCCCTCGCCCCGCACT
>JAJNPX010000038.1 GCA_021155145.1 Acidisarcina sp.
AGGTCGAGCATCCCGCTAACGAATTCAAGCGGCAGCAGTTGCCACCGACGCTCATCATCTCAAAGAACGCCATCGGCATAGGGCGCCGGCGGCCGATCACGCATAAGTATCGGAGAGTGCAGGGTTGACCCATCAATCCTGGAGCGGTTCAAGATCTACGACCGCGAACTGTCCGAGGCCGGCAAGTGATCTAAATTCTCTGCAAGTTGGATCTCAAACTCCGTTCAAATAAACAACAGCGAATGCTGGCGAGTTAATTTGAGCGGAGTTTTTTTATATGGTCAGGTTTGATAGCCCGTTGGAGAATTTGAAGATAGCGAGCCCGTGCTCGGCGGATTGGAACTCGATGGCCGGCGACGAGCGAAAGCGTTTTTGCGGAGATTGTAAGCTTAATGTTTACAACCTTTCCGGAATGACGAAGTATGACGCCGAGAATCTGCTTCGTCTCTCTGAGGGCCGCCTATGCGTACGGTACTTTCAACGCCCGGACGGCTCCATCCTGACGCAGGACTGCCCCGTGGGCTGGGCACGGGTAAAGCAAAAGCTGTCGGTCGCCGCCGCGGCCGCGTTCGGCCTGTTCATTACGCTTTTTGGTGGAATGTTGGCTGCCGCTTCTTTTGGACGGAAGATCGATATCGGAAAGAGGATCCCGATCCCATTCGTCACGCCGACGCCTAAATATGAATTGATGGGAGCCATCGCGATGCCGACGCCAAAGGCCTCGCCGTCACCGACCCCTAAACAGAACGTGAAAATGGGAAAGTATCTCCCCGCGATCGACAAGGACCTTCGCGAAAGGGTATTGAATTCTGCAGAAAATTAAAAGCGGCCCGCTAGTAGATCAATCCTTGACGTAGTAACCCTGGCGTGCACGAAGCTTGTTGCCGCCGGGGTTAGCCAGCGTCACATTCAGCTTTACGAACCTGCCCTCAGGATACTCGGCATCGGAATAGTATTGGACCAGGTATTGCGCCCGCAGCTCATTTGCAAGCTGCCTGAAGATGGTCTCGAGCGTCGCCGCGTTGCGCTTCATATTGCCCGAGTTCATCAATGTATCTTTGGTATCGATCGGCAGAAACTTTGGCAGAAATGCGGTGCCGCCCGTCTGCACGGAAAACTGCTGCATATTCTCCTGCCCGAAGACGCTTATTTGATTCAGCTGATAAGAGCTGCCCGCCGGGTTGATCGAATAATGAACCACATCGGCGTCCTGCAGCGATTTCAGGACCTTTGACCGCTCGCTGTTCTTCGCCTTTTCCTGGGCCTTCTTGATCACCTCGTTGAGACGCTTATACTCGGGATCCGGACGGTTATCTGCGACTTGACGCTCCGCCGAAAATTGCGCTCGTTGAATACCGATGCTGTAATTATCCTCGCCGTCTGAGATGACCACGAGTACACGCCTGCTTCCCTGCGGGGCGTTCATTCGCAGGAAATCCGCAGCCTCGCGGATAGTATCAAAGAAAGCGGTCGCTCCCTTCGTCGGGGTAACGCTTTGCACTGAGTCTACGGCCTTTGCGGCCTCTTCGCGGCCGCTAACCAGGTTCGGTTTCATCCCGATGGTAAAGATCGTCGCCCGGTCGATGGGCTTCATCACGTCCTGCAGAAACTTCGCCGCTGTATCCTGCTGAAACTTGAACATTGCGTCGGTGCTTCCAGAAACGTCAAAAAGCAGCGCGATCTCAAGCGGAACGGTATCGGCGTTTCCGACGTTATCGACTTCCTGCCGCCTTCCCTCTTCGACGACGTTAAAATCGCGTTTCCCAAGGTTGGTGACCGGGTTACCGGCAGGATCCGTCACGGAGACGGGTATCACGACAAGCCGCGAGTCGATCTTTATCTCTTCGTCCTCAGATGATGAAGGCTTTGGGGTAGGGGTCGAGGTCTGGGAGAACGAAGTCGTAAAGAGTACGCCGAGGGATAGAACGATTCCAAAGATGTGCGGAAGTTTTTTCATAGCGGTGGACCTACAGGGGCAAGGATCTGGGGAGCCGGGCTGAAACAGAACAAAGAGAGTGAATCATGTGCGATGTCGATCCACTCTCTTTGATTCATTTAAGGAGCAAATTAGTTGCCGTTATCTGTCGTATCGGCCACGGGGCGAACCTCGACATTCTGGTTCAACCCGCGGCTGACAAGCAATTTGACCTCAACGCGGCGGTTCGCTTCGCGGCCTTCGCGGGTCGAATTGTCCGCGACTGCCTGAAGTTCGCCGAAGCCGAACGAGGTGCCGATCCTGCGGAGCGGGATGTTGTGCGTTTCGACCAGATAATTGATGACCGAACGTGCACGATTCTCACTCAACCGCTTGTTGTGAGCCGCACTGCCCTCAGCAGACGCGAATCCCGTGATCTCGATGGTGTAGCCCTTGAGCGACATCGCGGCCTGTGCGATCGAATCGAGCGTCGCCTTTGCCTCCGGCGAAAG
Source organism: Acidisarcina sp. (assembly GCA_021155145.1). GTDB lineage: Bacteria > Acidobacteriota > Blastocatellia > Pyrinomonadales > Pyrinomonadaceae > OLB17. The sequence continues at coordinate 2,428 of JAJNPX010000038.1, forward strand.
CACCGAACTATTCACGCGGAAATTTACGGTCTCTGCCGATTGAACTACATAGTCATCCAGAGCTGAGATACGCTGGTTGGTGGCATTGACGCCGGCCACCGCCGCATCTGCGGTTTCCTGTGCCGCCTTGGCACCGCCGCGAGCGGCGTTCGAGATCGCCATCAGCTCATCGATCTGGCCCGAGATGCGTTGTGCATTCTGCTCCTGGGCCGTAAGCCTCTCTTCGGCCGGGGTTACCCGGCTGTCGATCGACTGTGCGACCTTGAAATCATCCTTATCAAAGCGGATCTTCGAAGCCGCAAGGCTGCCGGCGTTATCGCCGCGGCCTTCGACTTCCATATAGAGGCCTCGGACGATCTGGGTGCTCGCGATACGGTCGCCGCCGCCGAACCAGCCACCCTTCGTCTTGATGCTGCTTTCCGGAGAAACAACTACACGAGTGTCAACCCCAGTGGTGTCGCGAATGATGAATGACTGATCGTCATCTTTCGCTACGACCGCACCTTTGATCTTGTACTTCTGGCCCGCCGTCAGCGAACGAACCTGCGCATCCTGCGCGAACACGGCAACCGCACCAATAGCGACCGCCAAAAAGATTCCCGTAAATTTTTTCAACATAATTGAACTCCTCGCGAACTATACAAAATAATCCGAAATCGCACTTATAGACGTTTGGTTTAAAACTAGCGTTGTATCAAATCCGATCACCGATTCCTCAAATCTTATGCTATCAACTGTACCAAACTCGAAATGCGTAAATCGCTCGAACCAATCCAAACAAGTTCTATGCCATGATTTTCGCGAATTGC
>JAJNPX010000057.1 GCA_021155145.1 Acidisarcina sp.
CCAAGGCTGATCGTGCGTCCGACCACGTCCGTTCTCTCGCTCGAGGGGTCAAATCCATTTGAGGCATCGCAGCAGCTCGGGGTGGACTATATTCTGGACGGGAACATACGCATCGTCGGCCGGCGGATCAGGCTTTCCGTACAGCTTTACAGCGCGGCAAACGATACGACCGAATGGGCGCGGGCATTCGACATGGACACGGGCGAGGTGCTGGAGCTTGAGGATGCACTTGCAAAACAGGTCACGTCCGCCCTGCTTCCGCAGCTTTCATCAGAAGAACGCGACCGCCTTTCTCGCCGCGGGACCGATCGGCCTGAAGCTTATGAGGCCTATATCCGCGGACGCTATTTCTGGAGCCGGTTCACGGATAAAGGCCTGGTCCGGGCGGTCGAGGAATTTAAAAAGGCGATCGAGATCGACCCCGATTATGCGCAGCCGTACATCGGTTTGGCGGACTATTATGTGTGGGCGGCCATTTTTGGTGAGCTGCCTTCGACCGAGGCATTTCCGCAGGCGATCGAAGCGGCGCGTAGGGCACTCGAAGTGGATGACGCGCTCGGCGAAGCGTATGCGGTGCTTGCGTTCTGCGTCTTTCTTTACGACTGGAACTGGGCGGACGCCGAGTATCTGATCAAACGCTCGATCGAGCTAAGTCCGAATTACTCACTTGCCCACGAGTACTATTCCAATTTTCTTGTCGCACAGGGGCGATTTGACGAGGGCATACGGGAGATAAAGAAGGCGGAAGAGCTCGACCCGGTCTCGCCCCGAACGATCATGATGACGGCGTGGACCCTGTATCAGACCCGCCGCTATGACGAAGCGGTCAGCAAGGCCGCAAAGGCAGTGGAGATGAGCGGCAACGTGCCGCAGGCGATGCTGCATCTGGGCAATGCGCTGACGGCCGTCGGGAGGCTTGACGAGGCGGTCGAACTGCTTCGCCGAAGTTCGGAAAAATGGGGACGATCCGGGCTGCCGCGATACCTGCTCGCCCATGCGAGGGCGGCACAGGGAAACCGCGAGGCGGTCCTCTCGATCCTGGAAAAGCTTTTGGAGACCTCGCGCATTGCCTATATGAAGCCGTACTTCATTGCAATGGCGGCGGTGGCCGCCGGCGACAATGAATTGGCTTTCGAATGGTTTCAGCGGGCAGTCGCCGAGAAGAACGAATGGCTCCTGTGGTTCGGCACCGAACCAAAACTCGACCCGATCAGGAAAGATCCGCGCTATACAGAGATACTCAAGGCGACGAATAACCCGATCGCGGCAAGTATCAAAGGCATGGCCGCAGCGTCGCCCGATACGGCCGAACGTGAGAGGTCGATCGCCGTCCTGCCATTCAAATTGGTCACCCAGGCGGAAGCACAGCCCGGCAATGGCGACTATCTGAGCATCGGCCTCGCGGATTCGGTGACGATGCGGCTCTCAAACGTGAGAAAGTTCGTCGTGCGTCCGACAAGTTCAGTTCTCCAGATCGCGGACGAAGGGACCGACCCTTTCGAGATCGGACGCCGGCTCGGCGTCGAGTACGTGATAGACGGTATTATCAGGCACATCGGCGATCAGATACGCGTCACCGCGCAGCTGCTGGAGGTCAAGGAGAACGCGACCCGCTGGTCCGCGAGTTTTGTCGAAAAGTACACGGATGTGCTTGAGCTGGAAGATTCCATCGCCGAACAGGTGACCAGAAATCTGCTCCCGAAGCTTTCCGGCGAAGAGGAAGCGAGGGTCGCAAAACGCGGTACCGACAGCCCGGACGCCCATGACGCATACCTGCAGGGCAGGTATTTCTGGAACCAGTTCACGCCCGAGTCGTTTCCGAAATCGATCCAGGCATTCTCGCGGGCCGTCGAGATCGACCCCGAATATGCCCTCGCCTATGTCGGCATAGCGGATTATTTTACGTGGGCGACCATCTACGGGATGATGCCGCCCGCCGAAACCCACGAACGGGTCTTCAACGCGGCCGAGAAGGCACTTGCCCTCGATCCGCTTTTGGCCGAGGCTCATGCGGCGATGGGCCTCTATCATTCGAATATGCAGCGGTTTGCCGACGCCGAGACCTCTTACCGGCGGGCGATCGAGCTAAATCCGAACTACGCGCTCGCCCACGAGTGGCTTTCTTCAGTGCTCGTGGGAACGGGCCGATTTAGCGAAGGCATCGAAGAGATCCTCCTGGGCGAGCAGTTGAGCCCGATGTCGCTTCGCTCAAAGGTGCTTTCATCGTGGACGATCTACCAAACCCGGAATTACGAGGTAGCGCTCTCCAAAGCGAGAGAACTGGCCTTGCTTAATCCGGAGTTCATGCAATCTCACCTGCAGTTGGCCAACGTGTTGTCGTCGATGGGACAAAGCGATGAGGCACTGCTGCACGCACGGCGAGCGGCCGAGATCGAACATACCTCGCCATTGCTGATCTATAATCTGGCGCTCGCATTGGCCGATTGCGGCGAAACCGAGGAGGCCAGGCAGTTGACGGAAAAATGGACGAAGGCCGCCGAGTCGATATATATACCGCCGTATTTTCTCGGGATGAGCTATTTGGCTGTGGGCGATCTTGAAGCTGCATTCGCCTACTTCCAACGGGCACAGGCCGAGTTCAGCCCGTGGATGATCTGGTTCGGGACCGAACCGAAGCTCGACCCTATCCGCGGCGACGCCCGTTACAGGGCACTTTTGCGGGAGACGCGCAATCCGATATACCCGTCGATCGTTTCGTATTGATCGGGAGTGGATCAATTGCCGGCCTGGCTGCTGAATTTCTCTGCGTATCGACTTTTGCGAAAGAACTCGTTCATATCCTTTATTTCGAGGATGTCGCGAATTGCCTGCTTTTTATCTGCGGAGTTCTTATAATAGGACTCGACGATCTTGTATCCCATATAATAGCCAAGGTCCGCCGGCCGTTCCTTTGCCTTTTCCCCCTGGTACATCCAGTTCGAGACGTCGCTGCCGTTCATCTCCTTTTGAAATTCGAGCCAGAGTTCTTTTTCGATCGGATCGCCATACTTGTGAAGGTGGGTGTTTATGTGCGATCCGGATATCAGCTCTGCAATAAAATCGGCCGAGCCCTCGCCCACCGCACGGGTAAGCAAAGAGGATCCGGCCGGGCGCGGATATTTTTGCTGGTAGTGGACGAGTTCGTGTGAAACGATGTAGGGCAAACGATCGATCGAACCCACGACGGCTTTATGCCAATTGCCTAGTTCGTCGAGCGGGGCATCGCCATTCTTGCCGAACATATCGACACCGATGAACAATGCCTTGTCCGTCAGAGTGCCCGCGGACGACATCCGCCCGATCACGAAATAGACGTCCGGAAAGATCGGGTCCGCGATCAATTCGGCCAGCTTTCGAAAGCTATCCCTTATCTTCGGTTCGTGTTCGGCTACCTTGAGGCTCGGACCGCGGAGCGCCGCATAGTATCTGGGAGCAGCGTTGATCGCGTCGACCAGGTTGCAGGGGCTTCCGATCCGCAACTGGTCGAACGCCTTCAGACCCGGGCTTCCCTTTTTCAAGTACTCGTCCCTGTAAACGACAAGGTCGTTAGATGGATCCGCCTTATCATAAGCTTTCCAGAAAAGATCAATGTCCGATGTTACGAGCCGGGCCGCGTTCGGGTCGCGATTCGGCTCCGGCGTCTGTCCGCCGACGCCGAGTGCAAAGAGAACGCCGACCAAGAAGCTAAAATACAGATCTTTCATTTCGTCATCCTAAAACTGGCTTGATGTGGCAACGGCTGTCATCTCTCGTTCGCCCGTATTCTCAAACCGCAATTTCCAAATACCTGCCGTCACGGGCCTGTTTACGACAAAAGACCTGAACCACGCCCTGGATGCGGGTGAACCGGCCTGGTCGTCGGCGACCTTATTGCCTCTATCATCAAATAACGTAACAGACACATCGGAACCGGCCATGAAGACAACACCCAAATTTGCACCGGCAGAGACCGGGACTTCGACATCGACGTAGCTCTTGGGGCCGATCGCCACTTCCTTTGCCCACGGAGCGGGCCGCTGAATTGAGCCGTCGAAGGTTCCGGTGGCAAACCCCGACGCACCGTAATGCCGATCAGCGATCTTACCGTAGAACGACGCCATTCCCGCAGGTATCTGGACGTCGGGCGTGTGATCTCCCTTTGGCCCGACGGCAAGCCGCGGTTTTACAAAAGATGAAAAGTCGGCCGTTCCGGTCAGATCGGTATGAACGTTCTTTGACCTGGCATTGTCCTTTACTTCCCAGATAGCTGAGGGCACCGTGACCACACCATCGTTCCATTCGTTCGCGTAGCAGA
>JAJNPX010000094.1 GCA_021155145.1 Acidisarcina sp.
CGCACGATGCCGAGACCCGCGATGAAATTGAACCAGTTGCCCAGTTCGGACACGAATTGTCCATATAGCAGATTTCGAAAATTGCGGTTTCCGCGAATCAGTTGTCCGTACGTCAATGAGTGCATCGGCAAATTGAAAGCATAAGCGATACGGCAGGAAACGCGAAGATCGCATCCCTGCCGTTCATTCAAACGTCCGATCCACGAAAATAGTTGCTAGCGCTCTGCCTCTACCCCTCTGTGCCGCTTAATGAAGTTTCCGAACCGCCGTAGGGCCAACGAAAACCCCGTCCAGACCAGAAACGCTCCACCGGCGCACGCAATAAACCCTATCAATTGCCCGATCAAACCCCCGGTTTCTCCCGTATGCGTAAACCTGAACCAGGATCTGAGCTGTGCAGCAGCGTTTCGCTCGCCATAGGGTTCCCATCTCTGCAAGGAAGGATCTTTCGCCGAAAGGGTCAAGGTCGAACGGCCGAAAATGTTCCAATATATCCCTTCATCGATCGTAAAGACCAGACTGTCGCCGCTTGCCGGTAACCGCAGGGAGATCGACTTCCAAGTCGGGGAACGCTCCTCCGCCGTAGCCCAGATCCCCGATAGGCCTTCGGGAACAGCGAAATTGGCCTCCTCGGCCTGTCCCTGCGAGGCACTCGGCGATCGCGGAACCGGCACCTTGTTGCCGGTAAACGTATAGAGCAGGTTGGACGCCCATTGGTACGAGATCACGGTTGCCGTGATCGTGAAAACAATGAGAAACAGCGAGGTCCAGAATCCGATGGTGTTGTGCCAATTGAAATCCCTGGCTTTTCCGCCCTGCCCCGTGCGGAACCAAATAACCGGGCGAACCGCTTTCCAGATCAGGTTTCGAGGGAACCAGATATAGATCCCCGAGATCGCAAGAAATAGAAAGAGCAGATTGCTCGCCCCGGTGATCGCCTTACCGATGGGCCTTTGATCGCCGGACAGGGCGAGCCAGCGGTGCCACTCACGAAACGCTGACATCGCATCCCGAACGGTCTTGTTGCTTTCGCCCGTAATACCTCCGTTGTACGGATCCACAAAGACCGATCCATCACGGCCAAGTGAGACCTCCCACGCGGCCCCGGCCTCACGCCTGATCGAGATGGCCGAGGGCTTGGCGTCAGGCCTCAGTTCCATCACCGCCGCCAACGCTTCGGACGGTCCTATCACTTCCGATCGATCCCTATCCACAACCCATCGGGCATCAGCCTCCGACCACTCGATGATCTGCCGCTCGAACGCAAGCAGTGCACCGGTAACGCACATGACAAAGATCACGACACCAGCGACAACTCCTGCCGTGAGGTGAAGCCAAAAAATAGCCGTCCTAAAACTTTTCATTGCTTATCAGTGAATGGTATGGCTTGCTCCATTTCTCAGATCTCCGCCCACCGTCGGAGCAGGTTGTGATATATCCCCGTTAGCGAAACCACCGAGGCGTCAAGTGGGTCGGCGGTAGCAAGTCTCTGGATCGCCCTGTCCATGTCGAATAGCAGCGTCCTGCAGCCGTCGTCACGCACCATACTCTGGATCCAAAAAAAGGACGCGAGGCGAGTTCCGCTAGTAACTGGAGTAACGTGATGAAGGCTGCTCGCCGGGTACAAGACCAGAGAGCCGGCCGAGAGTTTGATCCGCTGCACGCCATAGGTATCTTCAACGACCAGTTCGCCGCCCTCGTATTCGTCCGGATCCGAAAAGAACAGTGTCGCGGAAAGGTCGGTCCTGATCTGGCCGCCCGATACGCGTGAACGGCGGATCGCGTTGTCCACGTGAGTGCCGAAGTTCTCGCCGCCCTCGTATCGGTTGAAGAGCGGCGGAAAGACCTTTAGGGGTAAAGCCGCGGATACGAATAGTGGATCTGCCTGCAGCGCACTTAAGATCCGTCCACCGATCTTGATCGCCGTCGGATCGTCCTCGGCAAGCTGCCGGTTTCGCTTTGCAAGCCTAGACTGATGTCCTGCGGTTGCATTGCCGTCGATCCATCTGGACGCCTCAAGGAGATCACGGCATTCCCCAACCTCCTCGGGCGTAAACACTGAAGGAATTTGAACAAGCATTTCGTACTCAGAACCGGAAACCAGAGCTCACGAGCAGTACTCGCCCCGCTCCCGGGATAATGTGCCCGCCGCCGATCCTGTCGATGTAATACTTGTCGCCGAGGTTATTAAGATTCACTCGAAGATCGACATTTTTCGTCAACCGGTACGACGCCATCATGTCTGCCACCCAATACCCGTCGACGGATCGGGTGTTGATGTTATTGCCATACCGCTTGCCGATGAACCGAGGACCGCCGCCAAAGAAGAATCGGCCCATCCGATAGGTCGTCCAAAGGTTGAACGAGTTTCTCGGCGTATTGACCAGCTCTTTGCCCTGCTCATAAATGGCCTCTCCGTTCACCACCGTGAATGCATGCGACTTGACGATCTCGCTATCAAGCAGAGAATAGCCCGCAAAGATCTGCCAGCTGCGGGTTATATTGCCTGTCGCGCTCAGTTCGATCCCGTCGATCCTGACATTTCCATCGAGCGTCACGGATGCGGTCAGTGGATCTGTCGTCCTCGCGTCAGTTTTCTCGACTCGGAAGACCGCTCCGTTGAAGAGGAGTTTGCCCCCGAAAACGTCCCATTTGGTACCGGCCTCATATGTACTGCTCTTTTCCGGTTCGAGGTCGATGCTCGCAGGAGAATACAGCAGTCCTTCGAGGGAAGGATTCGACGACGTGCCGAAACTTGCATAGATCGACCCTGCTTCGACCGGCTTATAGACGATCGCTGCCCTTCCGCTCAAGATCCTATCGACGCGGTTGATCGGGACAAATGTAGAACCGCTTACATTCCGTCCTTTGACATCGAACCGATCCCAGCGTAGTCCGCCAAGCACCTGCACCTTTCGGCCAATGCCGATCGTGTCGAACACGTAACCGGCCAATGAACGCGCCGATACCGCCGGCTCGAGCGGGTTCACAACGATCACCCCAAGGTACAGATCCCGCGGGTTCGGATCGAAAAGCGTCGTCGGAGAGTTCGCTGCCGAACGCAGCACCCGACGATTCTTTTCGTATGCATAGCTTGCTCCCGAAACCAGGGAATGCCTGATGGGGCCTGTTCCAAACCTAGCCGTGAGATCGAATTGGTTGTCGAAGATGTCATCGTTGGCCAGCCAGGCACGCATCTCGCGGTTAATGACGGTCGAATCGGGACTGGCAAATCTCGGCGGCGTGGCGATCGAATTGCGTCGAGAATAGCCGTATCGAAACTGGTTGCGGATCGAGATCCTATCATTAAAGTCGTGCTCGATCCGGGCCGTACCGAGGTCCGATCGCAGACGCTCCTTATCTCGCTCAAAAAATCCGTAAAAGGTTGACCGAGGTACGGGTGCAGGCCGGTCACGGTACGCTACTAACACCCGGTTTGTCGCAGGCACCCAGGGAATTCCGTAGTCAGACGTATTCTCCTGTTCGATATGAAAGTAGCTGAGCGTAAATCGTGTCCGGCTGCGAAGTCCGAACATGACCGACGGCGCAATGCCGGATCGGCGGTTCTTCACATCGGCACGGCCCGCGAACTCGGAGTCATGAGCCATAGCATTCAACCTGAATGCGATCGAATCACCGAACGCGACATTGATGTCCGCGGTCGCCCGTTTTGTCTTGTCGCTTCCGCCCGTGACCTCGCCGGCGAACGACCGCTGTGTTGTGGGCTGCTTGCTAACAAGATTGACCGTCCCGCCGGTCGAGCCGCGGCCAGTGTAAGTCGAGCTTGGCCCTTTTACCACCTCCACCTGCTCAAGATCGAA
>JAJNPX010000099.1 GCA_021155145.1 Acidisarcina sp.
TTTCCGAAAATAATCGCGACAGGAAAATTCAAGCGCGTTACGCCAAGCAGAAAATCGGATAGTGTCGAAGATAACCTCGATCTGATCTTCGAAATGGAAGTTGTCGAAGGCGTCATAAAGTAGAGGAAGCACGCCAATCGGGCAATGAAACGAAAACGGAAATATATGAGAAAAATAATTGCGGCGGAATTCATGACGATCGATGGTGTCATACAGAACGAGGAAAATGACGGCGATGGCTTTAAGTATGGCGGGTGGCTTTTCCCGATGCCGGCGAGGCGACTTAAGGGCGGCAGACCTGCTAATGTATAATGAAAGCATGAATACTGTCCTTGAAACCAGTGTTGTTTCTTCATCCTCCGATGTGATGAGTGGGGCCGTGGTTTTTGCGGGGACTCGGGTTCCGGCGCAGAGTCTTTTGGACTACCTAGCGGGTGGGCATACGCTCGAGGGATTTTTGGATGACTTTCCGACCGTTAAGCGTGAGCAAGCTATTGGTCTTCTTCGTGAGCTAAGTCATTCACTTGAATTGGCTCTCTGGAAATGAGAATTCTTATCGAGGAGTGTCTGCCCAGAAAGCTAAAACTTGAGCTTTCGAATCATTTTGTACAAACCGTTCCTGAGGCGGGTTGGGCGTCGAAGCAGAATGGAGAATTGCTCCGGCTCGCCGAAAGGGAATTTGATGTCCTTCTGACCAATGACCGGAACATCGAACATCAACAAAATTTAAAACAATTCGATCTCGCCTTCATCGTTTTGGTCGCGCCCACCAACGACATCAACGACCTCAAACCGTTGATCCCAGCGGTTAAAGACGTATTAAACTACATCCAGCCCGGCGAGATTGTATCAGTTCAGTAAGGGTGGTTACTCGCATCCATTAGAGCCATCGGTCAGCGCGAGCTTCAGCGATCGCTGCATTTATTTCTTCATTCGACATCCGTTCGCCGGTGACCTAGGCGAGTCTGGCTGCAATTCACTCTTGAAAGCCCTTCTTCTTTCATACAATTCACGAAACCGTTTGGTTGCATTTGACATACGCAACCGTTTGGTTGCAGACTAGGGATTCGGATCGGCTACACGCGATCCTATTCGAGGGCAAAAGGAGAAATATGAGAAAGATAATTGCGGCGGAATTCATGACGATCGATGGTGTTATACAGTCGAGCCCGGAGGACGGGTTTAAGTATGAAGGGTGGTTTTTCGGATATACGGACGAGGAATCCGGGGAAGTGATACAGAGGCGGCTGGGAAGAGAGGTCGATCTGTTGTTGGGGCGGAAAACGTTTGACATTTGGGAGCCATATTGGCCGACGCATTCGAACTTCTGGCCCAACGTCATGACGGCGACGAAGTACGTCGCTTCGAATACGCGCGACTCCAGCGACTGGCAGCCGACAGTTTTCTTAGGCGGCGACCTTGCGGAAAAGGTGCGCGGACTAAAACAAACAGACGGGCCCGATCTGTACGTATTCGGAAGCGCCGATCTGCTCCAGACGCTTTTCAAGAATGATCTCGTCGATGCGATGGAGCTAATGATCATCCCGATCACCCTCGGCACCGGAAAACGCCTCTTCGAAAGCGGCACCATCCCGGCGTCCTTCAAGGTGACCAGCAGCCAGGTCGCCCCAAAAGGCATCATCTGCGTCACCTACCAACGCGACGGCGACGTGAAGACCGGCGCACCGCAGATAAGCGAGGACTAAACGAGTCAGAACCGGGAGCGATAGCGACTGGGTTCTTGAATGATGTTCAATAACAATCATGAGGTACCGATACGCTAAATAATAAGATCTTTTCTAACTCGAATAATACCGATACCCGGAGAACCCGGTCGCTATCGCTCCCGGTTCTGACTTTGTCGATGATTATGATGATGCTCCCCGCCGGTGTCGTATTGGCGCAGCAGAAACCGGTAACGGGGTACGCGCCGGTTAACGGGTTGAAGATGTATTACGAGATCCACGGCAGCGGCGAGCCTGTGGTGCTGCTTCATGGGGCGTTTATGGCGATCACGGACGACTGGCGTGTGTGGATCGACGAGCTTGCCAAAACGCGGAAGGTGATCGCCGTCGAAATGCAGGGCCACGGGCGGACTGCCGACATCAAACGCGATATCACGTACGACAACCTCGGGGATGATGTGGCTGCGTTGCTCGACTATCTGAAGATCGAACGGGCGGACCTCGTCGGTTACAGCCTTGGCGCCGGTGCAGCGATAGATTGTGCGATCCGCCATCCCGAAAAGGTGCGGAAGGTCGTAAGTATTTCGCACCCGATGCGCCGCGACGGATGGGTCAAGGAAGCGAACGACTTTTGGCCAAACTTTTCTTTAGAAATGATGAAAGGCACGCCTGCCGAAACCGAAAGAGAGAAACTTAATCCGATCAAGGGCAGCTTCACGGAATTTTTCAATCACATCAAAGCGGCGGCCATGCGGCCTTGGGACTTCGGTGCCGATAACCTCAAGGCTACGAAAGCTTCGTTCTTCTTCATCCACGGCGACGCCGACGGCGTCCGCATCGACCACATCGCGGAAATGTACCGCCTCAAAGGCGGCGGCAACACGCACGCCGACATGCAGCCGCGCGTCGAATCAAGACTAGCCATCCTTCCTGACACAACGCACGTCACGCTGATGAATCGCATGACCACCATCGTCCCGATGATCAATAATTTTCTCGGCGCCAACCCCCAAAGGTAGTTTGGCGAAGCTAACGGGTATGAGGTCGATCAGAATGTCCGCATGGGAGAGAAGCTATGGCGAAAATAGTAGCGGCGATGAACATGACGCTCGATGGGTTCTGTGACCACACATCGATGATCGCTGATGACGAGATTCATCAACATTACACTGAACTGCTCCGCGAGTCGGGTGCCGTCATCTACGGACGAAAGACATACCAGCTAATGGAATTTTGGCCTTCGCTCGTGAAGAATCCATCGGGCAACCGAGCGATGGATGAATTCGCCGTCGCGATGGACAACATTCCCAAGATCGTCTTCTCGCGGACGCTAAAGGAACTGGATTGGCCAACCGCAAGACTTGCAACGCGAGACCTTGAAGTTGAAGTTTCAGAACTCCGAAGGCAAGAGGGCAAACCCGCCCTCGTTGGAAGCCCCAGTCTGATCGCTGAGTTGACAAGACTCCGTCAGATCGATGAATACCAACTGAGTGTTCAGCCTACCGTGATCGGAAACGGCCTGCAATTATTCAAGGACATCACGGACCGAGTCGATCTCAAACTCTTAAAAACGAAAACATTTGATTGTGGTGCCGTAACTCTTTACTATGAACCGACAAAACGATAGATAGGAGAGATCTATGCTGCGCATTGTTTTGGGCGTTATCGTCGGCTTCATTGCCTGGGCGATAGTTTGGTTCGGAAGTGAGACGATCCTCTCGTCCCTATGGCCGGCGTTCGGCGCTCATCAGGCCGCTTTTCAAGAGGCCATCGAACGCGGGCCGCGTGTATCAGGTTTCATAGCGAACACAACTTTCCTTGTCATCCACATTGTCCTCGCTACTATCGTTTCGGTAATCGCCGGATATCTGGCCGCACTGGTCGCGGGCGAGAACGAGCGTTCGGCTCTAATACTCGGCTTGCTTCTGTTGGCCGTTGGATCACTAAAAGCAATTATGTCCTGGCCGCTTGTTCCCGTTTGGTATCACGTTATTTTTACCGCGATCCTGCTTCCAATGGCGATCCTCGGCGGGAAGCTCAAAGCCACTAGCTCCTGACCCGAACGAATATGAGCGAACTTCCCTTTTCCCTTTGGCAATGCCGCAGCTCCGATTCAATTGATCTCTGATCGATAAAACACTTGCGTAGCCATATGGCTTCATGTTATATATGTAGTCACTTA
>JAJNPX010000522.1 GCA_021155145.1 Acidisarcina sp.
ATCTCCGGGTCGAAATCTTTGACGAAACCTTCGATGTCGCCACGGTTGAGTGCAGAATAGGCCCGCTTTAGAACGTCGATGACGGCCGCGCGTGACATTGTAAGATCGTCCAAATTCTGTCGATGGATGCACCGGCCTCAATTATGGGCTTACCGAACTCGCGACCTATCGATATGCCGATGCCGGCGGCGTGCCGCAATATGCCTTTTCGGTCGTGCTAAGAAGTTTGTGATTTATGTCAAATGTGTAACGACGAACCGTATTACGCCGGCCGCCATTCAGGCAATTCTGTGCCTCGTTGCTCGGCGGGCCGACATCGAGAAACCAAACGCGAGCCGCCGCGAGTGCCTTTGCATCATCCGTGTACTTGCCGCCCGCAAGTGCATAAGAATAAACAACACGACTATTCTCATTAATTATCAGCCGAAGTTTGTCTGCCTTTAGCGCGGCTTTGTATGGAGCTTGCTTCGCATCCCAATCGTCATTCCCTTTTTTCTCGGGGGCGACGCAATATTTTTCCTTGATCTCCGCTATCGTTCCATTCCAATCCTTCTCGGCATATTTTTCAACACGGGCTGTCGGCGAGACTCCGCTCGCGATGAGTTTCTCATACTTATCTAAACAGTAAACAAACTCCATCGGAAAAAGCTTATCGCCGTCCTCGACGGACGAACGGATAGACCTTACCTGAGACATGAAACTATGGAAATTCTGGTTGTCTTCCAGCGACTGTGCATTCACCTGCGGTGTCGCGGCAAAGGTGGTGACCGCAATGGCAATGGATAAAAAAATGGATCTCATACTATTTCTCCTAATTTCAAAGGGCTAAGGCTTTCTGTTTATTCGACGGGTATATCCGGTAGAAGCAAGACGTTCTCAGGCTCGGAAGTTTGCAGAGTGGTAAGCATCCATTTTCCGTCCTTCAGATCGAACGTAGCTGTTGCCTTGCCGGTATAAAAGTCTCGTTCCTTGCCGTCACCGGCCTTGAACTTGAATTTTTCGAAACTGATCTTGACGGAAACCAAGGTGCCGGTGCTATGAACATCTACCGAGGTGATCGAGTAAGACGCATCGGGATTGTCTTTCTTGACTACTTTATCGAGCGTGGCTCGGATCTTTTCAGGAGAGGGAGGAGTGGGCTTTGTCCAGGAACAACCGATCAAAACTGCGCACGCAATGACGATTGAAAAGAAAGCAGCATGATTTTTCATGCACGGATTATATTGAATGCCCCATTTTCAATCAACAGATTTTTTGAAGCGTTCAATCCACATCTTTTGATGGTTGATCGGATCTACTTGCCCAGGCGAGAGCTTCGGCCCTCTCCCCAATCGTCACGGCGCGACGACCTTATCCCAATCTTTCTTGAGCAGCAGCTCTTCGATCCTGTAGGCGTGGAGCATCTCGTGATTCAGCAGATGCCGGAACATGATAAATACCGAATAATGATCGAACGCCTCGTGCACGGCGGTTTTCTGCCATTCGTCGGGCGTTAGCTTCTTTAATCGTTCGACGAGCGACGCCCGCTCACGGACATAGCGGTCAAGCGATTCATCCAAATCTACCTCAAGCATCGCTCCTGCTTCGTCCTCGGCAGAATTCTCGATGGTCTTAATGAATGGCTCAGGCGTCGAGAGAATCAGGTCAAGACGCGCGCGAAACGCCGCGTCCGACTGTGACAGGTGAATGGCATGCTCGTACGCCGACCATTTCGCGGGGGCCGGACGACGCCTCAATATCTGCGGCGGCACCTCGCGGATCAGCGGAATGATAACTCCGGGGGCCGTTTCCAAAGCGGAAATTAAGATATCTGTATCGCTCTTTTTCATCGTCAAAATGCGGCTTGCCCCTATGCAGTGCGGTCAGCTTGTTCAAAGCTTGACCTTCGACATCATAATGCGGCTTGCCGCAATGCAGTGCGGTCAGGCTTGCCTGACCGTCAAGCGACCTATAAATCTCTGGAGGAGGCTATGCCTCCGACAATCTCAACGATGCCACTCGATCTTAGAGCGGTCAACTTCCAAAGGCTCGTCGTCTAACTGTCTCCCATGCCAAATACGGGCGCTCGACCATCGCCACTCGTTTGGGAGATCGACCAGCTCTGCCCGAACAGGATTCAGATGCGTGTATTGTATTCGCTGCCATACCATTTGCTCGCTCCACAGCAGTCGCGTATTCGGATGTCGCTGCCAAACCGAATATTCGGAGCCATCCATCCGATGCTGCACCCTTAGCTTTTCGAGCGATTCGGTCCGGCCATGTTCCTTCAGATGATCGATGATGCGTCGGCTGGCTATGCCTTTGACAAACCTGAAAATGTCCTTTGAATCGACCTTGCTGTCCGTTACCAAGTGAAAATGATCCAGCATGATGACGTAGGCAAATATCAGGAATTTGCCGGAACGTCTTGCCTCGTCGAGAGCATTACACATGAGTTGGGCCAGTTTGTCAGTGCGAAAGATCGGCAGCCGGTCTTTCGTTACCGCCGTAAGATAGAATGCCGGATGGTCTCTCGAGATTCGGAACATCTGTCGGAGAAATTTTAAGGGTTCTTGTGGCTTGCCGCAATGCAGTGCGGTCGGGCTCCTCCTGAGATATTGGGGATATCTGCCGGTCAGGCAAGCCTGACCGCACTGCGATGGGGCAAGCCCAGATCTGGAGCTACGGTCGCCGGCTTTGGAATTTCTGAAAATTTTCTTTATAGGCTGGACTCTTCATGGCTGTGCCAGGATGCAGTGCGGTCGGGCTTGCTCGACCGTTGCGGGTTCCCCCCTAAAATAAAGCCCGCTTTAGCGGGCGAACGAGTTAGTCGGAGGCGCAGCCTCCTCCTGAGATTTTGGGGGATATCGCCCGGTCAGGCAAGCCTGACCGCACTGCAATGGGGCAAGCCCAAGATTATGGCCTTCGTGACCAACTTGTTAGGGTTCGTGAGCGATTTTACTTTCTTTGCCTGTTTTTAATTAACAATACGCAATGCTAGATTCGCTACAAAGATAACAAGGAAAACGGCCCCGAACACGTATTCCCATTTATCGGTAAAAGTCTTGCTAATCAGAGAAACAATCGCAGGGACTGCCAATATCCCCAAGGTTGCCCCAATCATGTGAGAGATCCAACCCATTAGTCGTCCGCGTAAGACGGGGTCGCCTTCAGTCGAATCGTAAGTGAAAGACGAAAACCCTCCTGCAAGCAGAATGCAACCAATTATAATAAGAGTCCTAAAACTCTTTTCCTTCGTCTCGTTCCGTAAATCAAGGTCCGTTTTTTCTGGTTCGTGTCGCGTTCGACGGCTTCGAAGCCCGCACGTTCGATCATTTCGATGATCTCCTGTTTGGTCATTTTTACTTCGCCTTCGGTGGCGTAGGCGTGGGTTAGTTCGCTGCTAGCGGGTTTACCAGATCTCGCTTACGTCGAGTTCAAATCCGGGGAGCACGTCGTCGGCAGAGACTTTGGACGGATCATTGAGAACCTCGGCCGAACTGTTGGGGCGATATATGTGAACTTGTTTGGTTTTCGTGTCAATGAGCCACGCTAGACGCACGCCGTTCTCGATCCATTCTTCCATCTTTTCCTGGAGTTCGCTTAG
>JAJNPX010000196.1 GCA_021155145.1 Acidisarcina sp.
TTCGATCAGTCCGTTGAGCACGGAAATTACCTGGTCATTGTCCAGCTTCCCCGGTATCTCTGCATCCGTTGTGATCGGTTTCGTTGCTTCGTAGTCATTGATCATTGTCATTGAACCTCCTTGAATTGATTTAGATCGTACGGTCTTGATCGACTCATAATGGGTATGCTTCAATTCCCGTGCCAACGTCCTCTACCGCCGTGTTTACGCCCGTTTCGCGGTTTCTCGCAAAAGCGGCTTCCTCTCGTGCGGCGAGTTCTGCATCAAATCACTCCACGGCCCGTGTCCCGCTATGAGCGCACCTTCGGTGTATGTGATAATCTGCCCTAAAGAGATCACCCAAATACGGAAAATTTTGTTGAAACCGCTCCTGGATTAGTTGTATCTAGCAGGTACACCTGATTCACCACCTCATTCGCGCGCTGCCGCACCCAGCGCTCTGCGGGGTGGTTTGTGCAATATCCATGAGTTTAGCCGACGAAAACAAGGCGCAATTGCTTGATCGCCTCGCCGCCGAGAGCGGCGTAGCCGTCGTGGTCGTCGACGAAAATTCGAACGAGGTCGCGGCGGCAAACAACAATTCGATGTGCCGGCTTCTCTACCCTTCGGCCGACTTCGGCCCGTTCTGTGCCGAGTACTGCGGCAAGGCATTCAAGCGTGCGACGGCTGCCGGAAAGGCGATCGAATACGAGTGCTACGCCGGGCTGAAGTGCCGCGCCACGCCCGTCGGCAAACAGCACGTTGCGATACTCGGCAGGGCATTTGAAACTTCCGACAACTATCGCCGTGCCACCGATAAGGCGATCAACGGCGACTGGCGGCGATTTCGCCCGACCGAGTTCTTCGACAACGTGATCATCTCGGGTTCGGCCGCCACCCTCGAACGTGCCGAACGCGAACTTGATGTCTCTGTAACGGACCTTTTGGAAGGTATCGAAAAGCAGCCGAAGCGCGGCCGTGTGCGCACGCCGGAGCCCGAACCTCAAATTATCGAAACGCCGCCGATCGCGGAGCCGCAGCAGCAGCGGCCAGACCCGCTCGAGTCGTCACTTCTCAACTACAAGCTGCCGGCCGAGGATACGCCGTCGCCCGTCAGCGAAGGCCGCCCCGATCCGTTCGAGACGTCGATGGTAAATGCAAAGATCGATCTCTCGGGTGTGCTCGTCGATCAGGACCTTGCGGACCGCGAGGCCTGGCGTGCATTCATCCCCACGCTTCTCAAGGTCTCTTATCGCCTTGCGTGCCGCCGCATACTTGAGTTTCTTGCCCGCCATTACGGCATCCAATCTTCCCTGTGGCTCCAGCGTGAGGGCCAGCAGTTCGAGATGGCGGCGGCGATCGGCGATCTCGAAGACCAGCCGGTACGCATCGAGATACCGGTTGACGACAAGCGGATAAGGGCCGCCGTGCGGGATGATTCGCCCATCGTTCTGAAGGAACTACAGACCGAATCGGGGAAAAAGCCGCGTGTGATCCAACTCTTTCCGGTCGTGATCGGCGGCGAGGTCCGCAACGCCCTGGGCATTGCACGCGCCGAGATCGACCCCGAATTGAGCGCACGCATCCTCAAGTTTTGCCGCTATGTCGCATCCCGGCTCGAAATACTCCGGCTTCGCGATGCCGTGGCGCAGCAGGAGCGTCTCTCGCGTGTGCTGAAAGAATTCAACGAACAGCTTCGCAATATCGACAGCGAGAGCTTCTGGCAGCGGCTCACGTCCATCATCGCCCAATTGGTCGATGCCGAGCGGGCATCGCTCCTCATTCGCGGTTCGTCGGACATGCTGCTTGCCAAGGCATCGATCGGGAATCAGGCAGACCTCTCGACCTATCCCGACCTCGGCTCGCGCGTGGCGAGAACGATCCTCGAAAAAGGAAAGCCCGCGCTCGTCACCGACGTCTCAAAGGCGTCGTTGTCCTCGGTCTCGGCCGAGCGAAGCTATAAGACATCTTCGTTCATCAGCTATCCGATCGTCTTCGGCGGCACCGGCATCGGCGTGATGAACTTTACCGATAAGGCAGGCGGCCTGCGTTTTGATAAGCACGACCTCGAGGCGCTCGATTCCATCGCGCCTCAGATCGCCGTTGCCCTCGACCGCATCGCGTTGAGGGATAAGATGGGCGAGTTCGCCCAGCTTTCGGTCACCGATCCGCTCACCGGCCTTTTGAATCGCCGCTATATCGAAGAACGCCTCTCTGAGGAGATCAACCGCTCTGACCGCTCGGGCGAGCCGCTGAGTTTCTTGATGATCGACGTTGACGAGTTCAAGTCCTATAACGACCGTTTCGGCCATCCCGCCGGCGACGAGGCGTTGAGGGTCGTTGGATCGATACTCCGCCAGAACCTGCGCGGGGCCGACGTGGCCGTCCGCTACGGCGGCGAAGAATTTTCGGTGCTTCTGCCGAACACCAACACAGAAGAGGCCGAGGCGATCGCCGAGCGCATCCGCTCCCACATCGCGCGGACAGAGTTTCCCAAGCGGCAGGTCACGGTGAGCATCGGCGTGGCAAGCCGCCTGAATGGAATTCAGAGTGTGAAGGACCTCATTTCGGCCGCCGACAAGGCGCTCTTTCGAGCAAAAGAGACGGGCCGGAATCTGGTTCTCGTATACGACCCGATTCTGGACGGCGGGGAGAACGTTCATTAGATGAGCCCGCAATTTGACAGAAAAGTGCTTGGCCGGACCGATCCGGACAAGTTCGTCGGACGAACCGATGAGATGGAGCGGATCTATCTCCGGGCGGTCTCCGGCGCTGAGAACAAATTGGTCTGGGTCGCCGGCAAGCCGGGTGCGGGCACCTCGGAAACGCTCCGTCAGGTTTACGACCGTCTTTTCCGCGAACAGCGATTCACGCTTCCATTCTATTTTGCGCTCCGGGCATCCGATCTGAACTCCCGCCGTGCGGCCGCCCGCTTCGCCTACGAATTCCTGCTTCAGGCGATCGCGTTTCGGCGGCGCGAGTCGGGTTTGATCGCCGCATCGCCCGATATCTGCGAACTCCAGAAACTGGCACCCGTCGCCGACCTTGCGTGGATAAACGCCGCCTGCGAAACGTGCGAGAGCGACAGTCCGCTGAATGACGACGCCGCCTTCATCCGGTCCGCGATCGCGATGCCACACCGCGCCGCCGCTAACAACCGGTTCCGCGTCTGCCTGATCGTCGACGACCTTCACAATGCCGATCTGCTCGATGATGGTTCCGCGTTCGTCCAGTCGCTGCTGGAACTGGAACATTCCAGATCGGCGAGCGTTATTGTAGGCTCGCGGCGAGGTTCTCGCCTCCCCGCGCCTGTTTCCGAAGTGATCCGGATCGAACGCCTGAACGAAGGTGATGCGGCGCGCTTCTTTGCCGCGCAAGCTGCCGCTCTCGGCGTGCCTCTCGGCGACGCTGTGAGGGACATACTGCTATTGGCCCTCGACGCCAGCCCCGAAATGATCCGCTCGGTGGTCTTTGCTGCGTCAGAGAGTCAGGTCGGCCTCGAGACCTATCGCGACGCAGCCCGCGTCTATGCATCCGAACTCACTGAGGGGCGAATCGGCGAAAAGTTCCGGAGGCTTATCGAGGACGCGGCCGTCGAACCTTCGGCTGCGAACGAGCTTGCAGCGGCGCTTCGGTCCGCTGCGGCCGGACGCGATCCATTTCGTCTCAGCGATCTTCGGTCGCGGCTTGGTATTTCGCAGCAGCGTTTTGACCGGATGGTTCGCGTGCTTTCAGCAGCCGAGGTCATCGAGATCGGCGGCGGTTCGGGGCGCTTCACCGGCACGCCGGCCTTTGCCGATCATCTCGAATACCGCCATCAGGTCGATTTCGTCGGTGTCAGCGAATCGGTAGCTTCGGCATCCACCACGCTTGATTTTCTCAAGCGCTCCTCCAAGACGATGTCCCGCGAGTATCGGCGAAAGGCCGCCG
>JAJNPX010000197.1 GCA_021155145.1 Acidisarcina sp.
TTCACGGTCTTTGCACCGACGAACGACGCCTTTGGCAAGGTCGCCGACGCGACGATCGACGAACTCTTGAACGAGCCGAACCAGATAAAGCTCAAGGCGATTCTGACCAATCACATCGTTGCCGGTAAGCTGATGGCCGCCAACCTGCCCTCGAGCCCGACAAGAACTTCCGTAGCGGGTGACGAGCTGACTTTCGGCGACACGAACGGGTTAAGAGTAAATGGAGCGACCATTCAGGCACGCAATATCGAAGCGACGAACGGCGTGATACACCAGGTCGATGCGGTCCTTATCCCAACGCCAAAGAGATCGATCGCAGCCGCCGGAGCATCGGAAGCGGCAAAGACGGTTTCCGCCGCGCCCGTCACCGCACCGCTCGAAACACCGGCAGCAGCCGCGACCGAGCCGAAGAAGCCGACAACTATACTCTAGTTCGCCCTTATCGATAACGTCTTCCACACCTAATAAAGGGCCCGCGTTCCAGATTGGAGCGCGGGCCCTCTTTTCCGTAGGCCCCGAACCGCCGCCACTCGGCAGAAAAAGGTCAACTCATTGACGCGATAGTGTGCTATACTTGCAACGACGTGCTCTCGTCGATCCAGGCCGGCGCGAGCATTGGTTCTTTGAAAATAAGAGAATCGGGCCGGCTGTGGCGGGCGAAGCAAGGAAACCGGAAATTGTCCCTCGCAAGAACTGATGTTTCCAACCGGTCGCGAACGCCGTAACCGCAATTACAACAATGACTTAGAGCGTCAACCTGGGGAGTTTCCAAGCTGGTTTCCAAGCGGTTTCCAAGCTGGTTTCCAAGCTGGTTTCCAAACGGTTTCCAGGCAGATGCCGCGCCAGGTTGACGCTGCGGCTAACCCTCTTGTTCGCTTTGGTTTGCACCCGGGAATCACGGTGATCGCAGGAATTAGGCTAAGGCTACCGTTTGGTGCTGACGTGCCGTCCGGCGCATAATGTAGGTTCCCCTTCGTGCCCGCTCTCGTTGTGATCGGAGGAGAGAGCAATGCAAAAATACGCCCGTTTTGGGGCAATGATCGCGGCTTCGACGGCCGTGATGTTCTGTCTGATGTACCTCAACACATACAGTTGGGATCACGCCTTTTTCAGCGAAACGCGCACTTATATGGCGTTCTTGATGGGCGCGTCGATGGCGGTCTTGATGCTGCTTTTCATGATCGATATGTATCCGAGCCGCAAGGTGAACATCGGGATCGTCGCGGGCGGCATCGCGGTCTTTGCCGTCTCGCTTTGGCTTGTGCGGAGCCAGGAGACGGTCGAGGACGTATCGTGGATGAAGGCCATGATACCGCATCACTCGATCGCCATACTGACCAGCGAACGTGCGAACATCTCGGACCCGCGTGTAAGAAAACTCGCCGACGGGATAATCGAAACGCAACGCCGCGAGATCGCTGAGATGGAGGCATTGATCGAGGAGTTGGACCGATAGTCCGCAATGGCGCACGGGAGAGGCCCCGGATTTTAACTCGGGGCCGTTCTGTTTGAGTGGGCGGCTATTGGTGGGTATGAATTCTACTGACCGATCAAAGGGATCGTCTCAACTATGTCAGGCGACCCGATCTTGCCGCTAATGTTAGGCGGTTTTCCGATACGAACGCCTCGACAGGGTTACCGATCCTTTTGGTTGGCGGTTTCGAAGGCATCGCCGATGTAATCGGGCTCGGACCGATCGGGCGATTTTTGCGGCTTTGGGGCGAGCGGCCTTCCGCCTCGTACCTTTCTCCGTGATCCGTGGGTGGGATCACCTCGAACTGATTTATACCGCAATGCTCGTGATCGCTCATATGTGTCTCGTTCGCCTTCGGATCGTTCCTTCAGAATGTTTTGAGTATAGCTGCGATCTCCGATCTCGTATGTACGGTTGCACACACATCCTCGCGGGCAGCGCCGATCGGATGATTTCGGGGAACATCTTTCGAAAGCAACAGATCACTTGATCTCGCCGGAACGCCTGCGGCGGATGAGCGAGCGGGCGGCCGCAAGAGCCTCTTTGAAGGCATCTTTGTCGGTCTGCGGGCTGCACATTACGGCGCGGTCGTCGATGAAGGCGGATGCAACGGGCTTTCCGCGGCCGATGTAAACATCGCGAAAGGGTATCTTGTAACGCTCAAGCCAATCGATGATCTTTACACGCATACGGACCGGGTCGATCATTCTGCCCGTCTCGTCGCCGAGGTCCTCGCTGCAGCGGGACGAATAGATGACGATGTCCGCGATCTTGTCGAGGGCGAGGGCGAAATCGCGGGCCCCCTTGAGCGGTTCGCCGATCAGCTCAGGGCCTTTCCAGCCGTCGTAGGAGGCGAGGACGCCGTCGAGGTCGATGCACACGCGCGGCTTGCGCTTGGCCGCTGGCTTTCTAGGTTTAGGGGCCGGTTTTGGATCGTTCTTTACCGCACGCTTCTTTACTCTTGGCAGCGGTGCAGGGCGTGCGGAGAGCATCGCCTCGATCGCTTCGCCGCCCTCGAGCCATTCCTGCCCGATCATCGGGTCGAAATTCCTTACGCGTGTGAAATGCTTTCGCGTATGATGTCGGCCCGGCAGACGCAGCGTGTAAGGCAGGTCGTCCGGCCCGACCTGCCGCTTTGGCGGAAAGATCTCGGGCTTGCGCGGAAGGTCGAGCTGCTGCCAATCGGAGCGGACCGAATCGGCATAGTCGTAAACGTCGGCGAGCGGGTATTCGCGGTCGAGCAGCACCCATATGTGATAACCGCCCACCCCGTTGCTGTCGAAGACGAGCGGATCGAAGCCGGCGGCCCGCAGACGCGCCGCCCAGACGAGCGCGGCGTTCAGATTGGCCTCAGCGATCTCGCCGGCATTCGCCAGCGTTTCGTCGTGTAGGTCGATATCGATCGCGAACCACTTGGCCGTCTGATGATCGCTGATCGAATGAAGGCCGATTAGGTGCGAAACGACGCGGCCGCCAAAATGACGTTTGAGCTTGGTGATCGTCACCATATCGGTGCCCGCAGCCCGACGTTCTTTGATAGGCAACATCACAACGCGCACCTCGCCGTTGCGAAGCGTGTATTGGCTCCACACATCGCGGCGGTTCGCGAGGTGCTCCATCGCCCACTCGGCGAGCTGCTCGGAATAGTTTTGCCATTCCGACGCTATCCAAAGCATCCGGCGGTCGCCCGCAAATTCGATACCTATGTCGGTAGCTGCCATCGAGGAATGCCCTTCGCTTAGACGATCGTGGTCAGGAGGCCTTTTCCCAGCCGCCTACAAAATATTTCTTGGCCATTTCGTCCAGGAGCCGGCGTGCGGTCTTTTCGTTATTAGAGACCTTGATGTCGCGCTCGAGCGGCACCTTGCGGTTCGGGCTGAAGTCAGTGCCGTAAACGACGTAGCCTGGAAAATCGCCGGTGTCTTCCTTGTTCGTCTTCCACAAGAGCAGCTTACGGACCATCGGCGAGCCATGCATCACCTTGGTATAGACTATGCGCTCGAGCAGTTCGCTGGGCTTAAGCTCGCCGGCACGCGCCGGTTTATCGGCATCCTGCACCGGAACGAGATCTTTTACCTGGCTGATGTTCACATCCTCGCTGTTCGCCTCTTTATCGTCACGAAAACGTACGAATTGCGGCGAGATGACGCTGACGAGCGGCATTCGCGAAAGCGCGGAGTACCGCTTGCCGTTGAAATCCAGGACCATCTTTTTTACGGGGTCGCCTTTGGAGTTCTCAGGGATCAGGTCGAGAAAGGAGATCTCGATCACGGGTCCGGGCTCGATCATCTCG
Source organism: Acidisarcina sp. (assembly GCA_021155145.1). Classification (GTDB taxonomy): domain Bacteria; phylum Acidobacteriota; class Blastocatellia; order Pyrinomonadales; family Pyrinomonadaceae; genus OLB17. The sequence continues at coordinate 3,768 of JAJNPX010000197.1, forward strand.
TACGCGACGTAGTCATTGTTGACGGCGACGTACTCCGACGGAACGATGCGCTTGCGAAGGTCGGCAAAGATCTCTTTCCGATCATCCTCGGTAAAACCTCCGCCGATCCTGGCGATCTCATGAAACGTACCATCATCACGCATCACGGCGACGAGCAGATCGTGAAGCATGCCCTTGCGGTTATCGCTGCCCTCGGAAAAGCCGATGATCGCGGCATCGAGGTTATGGCGGGACTTTATCTTGTAATAGCCGAGCCGGTCATGCCGCAGGACGACGCCCTCAGCACCGTCGCCGATAACCCAGTTGGTGAACGCGTCCTCGATCGCTTCGTGTTTGTCGGCGACAATGTGCTCGGCGGCCCGGACCAGCTTTCCGTTCTTGAACCATTTGTCGAGATGTTTAAATACCTCGGCAACGGCCTCGACCGGCTTGCCCTCGAGCTGGGCGATGTCAAAGACGGCAAGGCCGATACGCTTGAGATCGGCAGCAGACTTTGGATTTCTCAAGAGCGAAACGATCGCCTGCACCGGATTCCGGTTTCCCATGTCGCCGGTGACGTACAGTTCCGCAGCGAGTACGCAGGACGTGACCTTTGCCTTTCTCAAAAGCTCGGCCGTTTCCTCAAAACATGGCAACCCGACGCGGACCGAGCCTCCGGGATTTACGCTGAAGATAGACGTGCCGTCGTAAACGACATAGGTAAACTCGCCGTCGTACTTTCGGATGGCGTACACCGAGCGAACCTTCGGCAGCGACCGAATATCATGCGACGCGACGGCCCGCATCGCGGCGCTCAGGCGTCGGCGGTACTCGCGGGCCTTGCCCTGCCACGTCGGATCGGCGAGGTCCTGGGCTTTCCCGACCGCGTATTCACCTTTCTTTACCGTGAGTTTCTTTTTGTCGATGCTATCTTTCTTTTTCGCCATCGCCGTTCAGGATCTTTGGGCGCTTTAGTTCCATATTCGATAGATGAAGTATCAGACAGTAGGTGTCCTTTTTGGTCCGGCCCTCGAGAAACGCATTATAGGAACGCCCGCCGCGATTCATTACGATCGGTTGATCGCCTTTTTCTCCGCCGCGGACGAGTAGCAGCGATCCGCGTTTCTCAAGGTCTTTTGCCATCTCATAAAGAAAGTCGAAGGTAAGACCATTGATATGAACCAATTGCTTCTTGCCGGTAAAAACAAAGCGGTGGATCGCGTCTTCTTTCTTGATGTACTTTCCGGTCCATTTCAGCGGCTCGTCCGTATTGATATTCTGCAGTTCCTTTCGTCGTGGACGACGGTCACGCAGTGTCCCGTCCGGGTCCTTGATCACCTCAAATTCGTCCACAACATGAACGATCCCGCCCGGCGAAACATATACACGCGAGGTCTCAGCCAGGAACTTGCCAAAAAGTTCGATGTCGATCTCCGGGTCTTCCTTGATCAAGGCCTTAGCGACCGAATCGAGTTTTTTTCGGCGCTTCATCAGTTGCGGAAGATCATGATCGATGTCGCTTTTCAGGATTTTTCGTGTCGTTATCGGGTCGCCGTTCTTGTCCCGATAATAGACCTCACGTTCCGGCATGAGGCCCTCCATCGCCACGACCGCGTCCCTGTTCTTTGCATTGCTGATGTTGATCGGCATATTGGCCTGATTTCACTAAAGAAGATCGAAACTGATGTCGTCGGCCGAGATCTCCTGCTCCTCGACCTGATCGAGCTTAGCGGCCTGATTCAAGCCGACAAAACCGATCTCCGCTCGCTTTCCGACGATCATGAATGCGTCTTTGCCCTGGCCGACGACGAATGCATCGTCGTATTCAAGCCCGCCGCGATAACTAAATGGGAACGTATAGATCAGCCCGGCAGAAAGATGATCTGTAAGAAGATCGAGCGGCCGCTCACCCGGGGATAAATAATAAACAGACTTAACGATCAGATCGAGATAATCGTCGATCTTACTCTTGTGAAGGATGTTCGGACCGTCAAAGGAAGACGGAACTCGCTTGATCACTTCACCGTTCTCGTTGACGGGGACCAGGTCGGCCCGGTCGATAGAGTTGCCTTTCGCATCGACGGTGGCGAGCGCGGTGCCGCCCTTGTCGATAAGGGTCATACCGTCGGCGTCGAGCACCTTTATCTCCGCGGGCCTGCCCTTTTCGTCGAACGCCTCGATCTCGACCGAGCCGTAAAGCTTTTCACGGTCGACCTTTATGATCTCGACCGGAAACTCTTCGCCATCCAATGAAAGTGTCAGTATCCTAGCCATCTGGACAGAACTCTATATTTGAATCAGACCCCGAACTGTGATGATTGCAAAACCGAACGGTTCCGACAAATCTGCGGCCTTGGCCGGACGATCAATAGGGGAAATGCGGCTCGATCCTCCGCCGTTGAACGATATAAAGATATTGAGAAAAAACGTCGGCTGACATGTACCGGGATGCTCAGGCAAAGGTCTCTCGTGCGACCTCTCGCCGATGCCAGCACTTTGTACAAAAGCGGCTTTCGCGAAGTTCTGACATCGTCAGGTCTTCAAAATCAGGGAGACAGCTAATCAGGTATTGCTGATCCTCCGTAAGTTCGGACCAGTTTCGGACTTTCATTGCGTTGCATCTCGGACATTGCGATTCTGAACCAAAGGCTTCCATCGGTTTTGGCGTTTTGCGGATGTATGTTTAGAATCAAGATACTAACCCGACGACGCAGGAAACTCAAAGCTATTTTCTACGCAACCGTACGGGTTTGATCTATCTAATCCTTTCGACCGACCCGTAAAGATAAATGAATATCAAAAAGCTTCTGTTTCTGGCGACCTTTCTGGCAGTCAACTGTTTGACCGTTTCTGCTCAGACCGAAGAGAAATTCGATTTCTACACCCGCGGAGAATACCGGGCAAATGTCCCGAGGCCGCAATCGATCTTGCGTTATGATGTGGGCGACCATCATACGACCTATGCTCAAATGGAGCAGGTGATCAACGCGATCGCGTCAGCGGCGCCGGACCGTGTGAAGATCCTCCCAATCGGAACGACAAATGAACACCGGATGCAATATCTGATCGCCATCTCGGCTCCGGAGAACATGGCCCGCCTTGATGAGATCAAGGCTCAGAATGGCAGACTGGTCGATCCGCGTCGGACCTCAGTCAGCGAAGCTGCGGCGATAGCTCAAAATAACCCTGCGATCGCATGGATGGCATACACCATCCACGGTAACGAATCTTCGTCGTTCGAGGCTTTTATGCAGGTGGTTTACCAGCTTGCTGCTTCAAATGAGCCGGCGACATTGGATATCCTCAAGAATACGGTCGTGCTTGTACTCGCGGGCGAGAACCCGGACGGCCACGAGCGCTTTGCCACCTGGTACAACTCGGTTGCCGTCGGCGATCCGAACCGCAATGCTATCGAACACCGCGAGCCATGGGCAATTTGGGGGCGGGTGAATCACTATCGATTCAATTTGAACCGCGACACGCTAGCATTTACCCAAAAGGAATCGCGGAATATGCAGAAGGCATACATGGAGTGGAATCCGCAACTCGCGGTAGATCATCACGGCCAGCCTTCGCAGTATTTCTTTCCGCCGGTCTCGTTGCCTATAAACCCGAATCTCCCGCAGCCGCAGTACAACAAATGGCTCGATGTTTATGGGCGAGCCAATGCGGCCGCATTCGATCGCAACAAATGGGATTACTACGTGAGGGACGTGTTCGACGCCTTTTATCCGGGGTATTGGGATATGTATCCCTCGCTCAACGGCGCCACTGGAATGACTTATGAGACCGACGGCGGCGGATTCAAGGGGCTCAAATGGACCCGGGATGACGGAACGATCGTTACATTTCGTTCATCCATCGCTAAACATTACGTCGCATCGATGACCACACTCGAATCGACCGCAAAGAACAAGGTCGAGAGGATCAAGGACTTCTACGATTTCCGAGCCAGAGGCATGGCTGACCAGGCTCGTTCGAAGATGAAGCGCGTTGTGATCGATCCGACCAGCGACCGCGTAAAGGCCGCCGAACTTGTCGAGGTCCTGAGGCTCTCCAATGTCGAAGTTAAAGTTGCGTCGTCATCATTCACTTCGCCGACCGCCCACTCGTATATGGAGAAGGATGCGAAGGCGGCCTCACGCACTTTCCCGGCCGGTTCATACGTCATCGACCTCGACCAGCCTCAGAGAATTTATATAAAAGCGGTGCTCGAACAGGACACGCCGCAGGACAAAGCCTTCGTTGATGACAACATGGCCCGATTCAAACGAAACCAGATGCGTGGAAAGGGCCAGCCAAAGGAAGACTACGGTTTTTACGACATAACGGCTTGGTCAATGCCTCTCGCGTTCGGCGTGGATGCCTGGTGGACCGAAGAATCCACAAATTTTGCGGGATCGATGGTCGATCAGACGATGCTCGAAAATGCAAAACGCGGCGGCGTGACGGGCCGCGCCGCGATCTCGTACATTATCCCGTACGAGACCGATTCTACCGGCGCCATGGTGATCCGGCTCTTGCAGGAAGGATTCAAGATCGCGGTAGCTACGCGACCACTGAATGCGGGCGGGCGAAACTGGAAACGTGGAACGTTCGTGGTAAGGATTTCTAGAAATCCGGATACGATTCACGATGCGATCGCCAAATATGCTCGAGACATGGGCGTCAACGTAACGGCGGTCAATTCCGGATATAGCGAAGAAGGCGACACAAGCGTCGGCGGTGAGGCGGTTGTCTCGCTTCGCAAGCCGAAGATTGCGATCGCGGCTGACGAAGGCGTAACGCAGGAATCTTACGGATCGATCTGGTGGACTTTCGATAAGAACGGCATCACCTTTACACCGATGACGATACCGACGATCAGGGGAGGAGGCCTTAAGGATTATAACGTCCTTATTATCCCAGAAGGCTCGGCCGGACGTTACATGAGTTCGTTCGGGTCAGGTGGGGTTACCGCGCTGAAGGAATTTGCGTCGGGCGGCGGAACGATCGTAACTATAAGCGGTGCGTCGGTTTTCGCCGCGTTGAAGGATGTCGGACTCTCGTCGGTCAAGTTGGTGGGTAGCGAGGACGACGAACAAAAGGGAAAGGCCGAGGACGAAAAGGACGCAAAACCAACTGCCACCCCAACACCCGAACCGGCAGGAATGGATCCAAAATCTGACCGCGAAGAGGGCATCGCCCCGAGCCTACCCCCGATCGCATCGCCATCGGCAAATGCCAACAAGGTTCCGGAGGCACTTCCGGGAGCTATCTTTCGGGCGACCGTCGATCGTACGACATATATCAATTACGGTGTCGAAAAGAATGAGATACCTGTGCTGCTCGCAAGCGGTTATTTCTTCCGCTATTCCAAGGAAGGGACAAACGCTCTGGTCTTTGACGCCTCTCCGAAAAGACCGTTAACAATATCCGGTTTCGTTTGGGAGGGTAACACTGAGCGTCTCTTGAAGGGAACAGCATATGTCATAGACGAATCGCTTGGAGGCGGGCATGTGGTCCTTTTTGCCGAGGATCCCTTCTATCGTGGAATGACCCGATCGACCTCTAGACAATTTTTCAACGCCATCGCCTTTAATGGTATATT
>JAJNPX010000226.1 GCA_021155145.1 Acidisarcina sp.
ATCAGCGGGAGTCTCTCGATCGATTATGCCGTCCGGGCGATCCGGGTCGGCGCATACGACTACATTACCAAGCCATTTGAACTCGACTTTGTCGAGCGTTCCGTTCGGAGGGCGGTGGAGCATCACCGGGCACTGATCGAAAAAAAGCAGTATGAGACCGACCTGGAAGAGTTGGTCAGGCAGCGGACAGAAGAGCTTAGCTTCCTTATCTATCATGATTCGCTGACGAATCTGCCGAATCGAGTACTTTTCGAAGACAGACTCTCGCGAGCGGCCCTTGAAGCACGGAGCGGCGGGAAGCTGGCCGTGCTTTTTCTTAGCGTCGATAATTTTGAAAAGATGCAGGATCATTTCGGCCATTGCGCGGCCGATGAGACGTTGAAAGAGGTAGCATCGCGCATCACCGCAACCGCCGGAGACAGTGTGCTCGCATCTCGCCTACAGGGCTGCAATTTTGCGATGCTCGTGACCGATAGGATCGAGGCCGAACGATTGCTGGACCTATCGGACAGGCTGAGGGCCGCCATCAGGAAGCCATTGCAGTGTCGTGACACAGAGATTTTCCTGACGGCAAGCATCGGGATATGTATCTTTCCCGAAGACGGGGCCGCCATTGATGAGTTGATGAAGAACGCCGGTAACGCCGTCTGGCGTGCGCGAGAGGGAGGCGGAGATGCCACAGCATTCTACGCCGATGGGATCAGTACCGATATCGCCCAACGGATCGAACTCGAAGGCGAAATGAGACGCGGGATCGACAACGGTGAGTTCGAGGTGTATTACCAGCCTAAGGTCAATGTTGAGACCGGCGGCGTGGTTGGGGCCGAGGCTCTGATCCGATGGAATCACCCGGAAAAAGGAATGGTCTCGCCTTCCGACTTTATTCCGATCGCGGAGGATACCGGCCTGATAGTTCCGCTCGGAGAATTTGTTCTTGAGTCTGCATGCTCGCAGGTACGGGCGTGGCACGACAAGGGCAACCCGATCGTGATCGCGGTGAACGTGTCCGCACGGCAGCTCAAACAGGGGGATCTTGCCGACCGTTTTCTTACGGTGATCGATCGCACCGGCATTGACCCGGAGAAACTCAATCTGGAGGTCACCGAAAGCTCATTGATGGAAAGTGCTGACCGGGCGGCCGTCCTACTCGAACTCTTTCGCCGAAAGGGCGTCCGCATCTCGCTTGATGATTTTGGCACCGGCTATTCCTCGCTCGCGTATCTCAAGACTCTGCCGATCGACCAGTTGAAGATCGACAAGGTGTTCATAGAGGACCTTGCTGTCGATCAGAACGACACGATACTGGTGCACGCGATGGTAAATCTGGCGCACAACCTTGGGCTACGAGTGGTCGCTGAGGGCGTGGAAACGACGGAACAGCTCGGGATCCTTGCGGAAATGGGCTGTGACGAGTACCAGGGATATCTCTACAGCAAACCCATCTCGGCCGCTGATCTCGAGCATCTTATGACGGTTGAAAAAGGGCGGGTAAAGATTACGCGCCCGGCCGGGCCGGACCTGTCCATTTTGCCTCAGTCCGGCGTCGAGGTTCTTGCGGCATGAAGAAAAGCCGCCATTTATCGGCCGGTTTTTAACAGTCCGGATAAATTGTTAGTGGCACATGGGTTGCTTTAATAGTTACTGAGAGAGGGCCTTTCGCCGAGAATCTTGAGTCCCTTTCCTAACGCAGCGGAAACTCCCACTCCACTGCAAGACACCGAAGGGGTTGCTCCCACACCCTTTCGACCGCAAAAAGGTTGTTTGAAATTCTCCCACACTTTCCGACTTCGAGGGCCTCCCACTCCTCGTATCGGAAGAGACATCTGCTTTGCGGATAATTTAGACCTGATCTTTGCTCACTCTGTCCGATCGCTCGCGGTCGAACCGGCATCGAGCCGGCGAACGCCAGCCGCCATTTGCGTCCCCCGCTGTTCGAGCGTTGGCCCAACGCCGCACACATCGAAAATGATCTAGTTTCTCCCACGGGTATCTCTCAGCTCCTCCTGAACATCAGCGGCTCCATTTACACCGGAGCCGCATTTTTGTCTTTGGCGACAAGAAAAAGGCAGCTTTGGCCAGCTGCCTCGAATGAAGGATATTATCGGCGATGAAGGCTATAAAGGAAGCGCCATTTCGACGAACTCGTCGAACTGTTCGACCTCCGGTTCGGTTGTAAAGCGGTTCATTGGCGGGTGTCCATCTTTTTCGTCGGCCTTGGGAAAGAGGCCTTCGACCGCGCTGATCTGTTCTTCCAGGATGCTCGCGAGGCCGAAGATCATCCCGAGCCCTGCCTCGACGCGCTGGTCGAATACGCCGTACGGTCCGTATGATGTGTCTTCGTTGGCCAGGCCGCGAAAAAGCCCCGAGGTTTCTCTCACTATTTCCAGTGTCTGCCGCTGACGTTCTTTCAGCGCCTCGAACTGTCGCCGCTGGGCGGATTCTTCGGAGCGTTGCTCCATCATCCACAGCAGCTTGGCAAGGAAGTGGTCCGGATTGGAGAATTCGGTCACATAATCGTCCGCACCGGCATTCAGCGCGTTGAAAACGGCCTCGATCCCCTTGCCTGATTCGCCGGCAAACACTACCGGCGTATTTCTGAGACGCGAATTCGAGCGGATGGTCCTGCAGAGGTCCGCAGCATCCGATCCGGGCATGCCGATGTCGCAAATGACAAAATGCGGACGCTCGAAACACATGGCACGAAGCCCCTCGTCGGTATTGTCCGCAAAGAGAAGTTCGGCCCCGACCCGTTGAAAGGTATCGATCATCAGATCGATATTTCTAAGGCCGCGGCCAATGAGCAATATCTTGGTATCACTGTGTGGGAGATGCATATTATATATTCGTGCCCGGCGTAGAAGCCGGCGCCCTCCTTTGGGGAATTGGAGCGGAAAATGGTCTTTCGGCCTTGTTCCGGTGTGATACAGAGTGCAAGGTTCGTGCCGTGCAGCCAAAAACCGGAAAGGCTTTTATTATCAGCGATGATCATGTGGCTTTAGTGGAAACGATCGAAAAAAGCGGTAATTTGACCCGGTCAAAAAGCCATGGGCGTGGCAAATTTCCTTTCAATATAACTGGAGGTCATTGCCTGCTTTCGCCGCGGGCTAGGATGCGGCTAAGGGTCTTGCGGTCGATCTCGAGAATGCGGGCTGCCGCTTGCTTGTTGCCGCCGGTGTGCTCGAGGACCTGTGTCACATAGCGGACCTCGACATCGGCAAGCGGCGGAAAGTCGATCGAGCCTGACGCCCTGGCTTCCAGGCCGGATCCCGTCATCGAAGCCATCAGGCCGGCCAGAGGGGTCGCAGCGGATTCGCGAACACGTTCGGGAAGGTGGCTGGGATAGATGACATCGTCCGCCATGGACACTGCATGAAGAATCGCGTTCTCGAGCTCGCGGACATTTCCCGGCCATGAATATCCGCTGAGCACGCGCACGGCATCCTCAGAGATCGATACTCTGGTCGCGGCCACATTCCTGGCAAAATGGGCGGCCAGCAGTGGGATGTCCTCGACACGCTCGCGAAGCGGCGGCAGGTGGATGGTGACGGCATTCAGGCGGTACATCACATCCTGTCGAAAACGGCCCTCCGCCACCTCCTTTTCGATCTCGCGATTTGTCGCCCCGATCACGCGGGCATCCACCTTGATGGTGCGGTTCGACCCGACCCGCCGGATCTCGCTTTCCTGAAGCGCACGGAGCAGCTTTACCTGAAATTGGAGCGGCGTTTCGGTGATCTCGTCCAAAAATATCGTGCCGCCGTCGGCCTCTTCCCACAGGCCCATACGATCGCCCGACGCACCGGTAAAAGAACCCTTGACGTGACCGAAGAGTTCGGATTCGATCAGCTCAACGGGGATCGCGCTGCAATTGACTGTCACAAACGGCCCGCCGGCCCTCTTGCTCCGGCGATGTATCGCACTTGCGACGATCTCCTTGCCGGTACCCGACTCTCCGCTGATGAGCACCGGCAGGCTGGTCGGGGCCACCCGTCCGACCATCTTGAGACACTCGACGAATTTCGGGCTCGTGCCGATTAGCGGTATATCGGAGCGATAGGCTGGCTCAAGGGTGACCTCGCTAGCTTCCGCGCCGGATGAAGCGGCGCGAAGGTCGATCTGTTCGCGCACGACGGCGGCGATCCGCAGGATGTCGGCTACCGAAAACGGCTTGACCAGATAGTCGAAGGCTCCGGTCGCGGTCGCGTCGAGGGCACCGGCGGCCGAGCCATGGCCGGTCATCAGTACAAATCGAGCCTCAGGTTGTTCATCGCAAAAACGGCGCAGCACTTCATAGCCGTTCGTACCGCCGAGCATCACGTCGCAAAAGACAAGATCAAATTTACATTCGGGTAGTTTTTGAAAGGCGGCGTCGGCGGATTCAGCCTCGGTAACCTGCCAGTCGGCGGACCGGAGCACTTCTGATACAAAACCAAGGATCGATGGTTCGTCATCGATAACCAGGGCATGAGGGAGAACCTTCATAACGTCGAAGTGGATTATAGCATTGATGTCAACCGGCCAAAGCCGGGAAGAGGCGTTCATCGTTTTGTTGACTTTAAGCTTCCCTGCGTGTTTACTCTTAGGTTGTGGCTCTTGCTCCGCCCGACGGACTTGCGGGCCCAGCTTTTCATAGCCGACCAAATCAGGTAATCATGGATCGTTCCGGCAAACCCCACATTGAGGCCGAACTATCAACGGCGCGGGCCGACGACGCGATCAGCGGCCTGTACACTATCGTTCCGAACATTCGAACCCGCCGAAAAGCGGAGTTCGCTTCGGATCCCACAAGAAATCTGGATATCGTCGATGCGGTCTCGTCGTACCTGACCATAGCCGCCGCTTTGATAGCATTGACAGCCGCCGTGACGACGCTCGCCGGCTGGGCGTTGGACATTGGCGCGCTGCGGACCGTTTTTGAGGGGTTTGCTCCGATGAAGCCGAACACCGCGATTGGCGTGATGCTCTGCGCTTCCGCGCTCCTGATAATGTCCGATGGATCTCCCCGCGTAATTCGAAGGTTCTCCGTGATCGGCCAGATCTGCGCGGGCATCGCGGCGGCGATCGGCATCTTGACGCTGGCCGAATTTGCCTCGGGGTTTGACCTGGGGATCGACCGGTTACTTTTCTATGACCGCGTCGCGCAGACGGGTATGGGCTTCGGCGGGCAGATGTCGCCCGCGACCGCATTTTGCCTGGCTCTATCCGGCCTTTCGATATTTCTTCTCGATCGCCGGTGGGGAAGCTTTCGGCCGTCGACCATTTTCGCCGTCGCGGTCCTTCTGACCTCGATGCTTTCCTTCCTTGGATATATCGTCAATGAGGCTTCCCTCTATTCGATAGGTGCATTCAGATCGGTCGCAGTACATACCGTGATCTCATTCTTTGCACTTTCACTGGGTACACTGCTGGCAAGAAAGGATTCTGCCGTTAACCGCGCGATAAGCTACCCCGGAGCAAGCGGCATATTACTGCGACGCCTTGCGCCGGCCGCCATATTAGCACCTCTCGTCATAGGGTGGCTGCGTTTGGAAGGGCAAAGGGCAGGTCTGTACGATGCCGATTTTGGCCTTGCTCTATTTGCCGCTGCGATCACCGCGGTTTTCGGATTTCTGGTGTGGCGGTCGGCCGCGGCGATCGGGCGTTCGTCGGTTGAACTCCACGAGCTTGACGTGAGGCTCGCCCGCCAGCGGGAGCAT
>JAJNPX010000240.1 GCA_021155145.1 Acidisarcina sp.
AGGAAAATGTCCGATATCAGTTCCGGCGTAAGCCTTAGCGGCTGCGAGATCTCCTTGATGTTGTATGTAAGAACGACGGCGCCGAGCACCACCGGTATGTGAACTATCTCACCGGCGGTCGTCGCCTTCATCTCGTCGTCAGACATTGCCGCGTCAGAAGCTCCAAAATCGCTTGTTTGATTCTGGATCGCCTTTATACCGGCACCTGAACCGGTCCCTTGATAGTCGATCCGAACGGTCGGATTGAGCTTTCCGAACTCGCTCGTCCATTTGTCCATGATCGGTTTGACGAAGGTCGAACCCGATCCTTGCAGTTGAACGCTCGAACCCGGAGCGGTGGTCGAAGACCCGTTGCCTATTTTTTGGCCGCTGCATCCGAACGATACCGCGACGGCGGAAATTACGATAAAGAGCGATAGCGATCTCAGATTTGATATTTTCATTGGTTATCTCTGTTGGCGCACTTTGTCCGTGGTGCGCGATACATTTGTTTCTCGTTCGATCCGGTAAAGATAAAGATTACAGGAATGCTCTCCCGAAAACGTTAACTTACAATTAAATCCACCGGTGGTGAAGCAGACTGTTTCCAGATTTAACATTCTGTTAACACGTCCTTAACACCCGATTCATAAAATCGCGTGTTCCTACCCAAAAAATATTTAGCCGATGATGGATCTGATCAACGAACTGAGCAGCGACCTGGCGATAGCGGTATTGGTTGAAGGGCGCTTAAAGGACAAGATCGACACCCGGGATGCGAAATCGTTGATCGCCATCCTTGAATCCGAACTCGCTCGCATCTCGCGACCCGCGGTCGAAGATGCCGCAGAAGCGTTGATGGATCTTCCGCTATCTCACTGACAGGCCAAGGCTTAGCTGTATCGGCGAGCCTTCTGGCCGTTCGATCTTGGATATCCCGCTCCCGTTTTTCTTCCCAAACTCTGCCTTATGGTCTAAAGTTTGCAGGTAAGGCGTTTGAGAAGAGCAGGGAGACTTGTGTAATGAAACAGAACAGTATTAGAAAGCAATTTTCAGCGGGCCTGATGTTGATGGCTTTGATGTTGGTGCCCTTTTCGGCATTTGCGCAGACCACTATCAAGATGCCGAAAAATAAATATAAGGTCCAGGACGATGTAAAGATCGGCAATGATGCGTCGAGGCAGGTCGAGCAGCAGTTCCCGATCCTCAACGATCGGCAGGCACAGAATTATGTCGAGCAGGTTGGCGAACGGCTAGTAGCGGCCATCCCGCAAGAGTTCCGACAGCCCGCGTTCAACTATAGATTTGAGGTCGTTAACGCTCGAGATATCAACGCATTCGCGTTGCCCGGCGGGCCGATGTATGTGAATCGCGGGATGATCGAGGCAGCAAAGAACGAAGGCGAGATGGCCGGTGTGATGGCGCATGAGATCAGCCACGTCGCCCTGAGACACGCGACCGCACAGCAGACCAAACTTAATAATCCGCTCAACCAGATCCTTGGCATCGGCGCTATCCTCGGCGGAGCGATCCTCGGCGGCGGCACCGGTGCCCAGCTAGGGCAGATGATCGTGGCCGGCAGTTTCCTGCGCTACAGTCGAGAGTATGAGACCCAGGCCGACATTCTCGGAGCGCGCATAATGGCGGACGCGGGCTACGATCCGCGGGACCTTGCCAATATGTTTCGCACCATCGCTAATGAGAGCGGTGGCGGGCGGGCGCCCGAGTGGCTGAGCAGCCACCCCGATCCGGGCAACCGTTATCAAAAGATAAATCAAGAGGCACAGTACCTTCGCGTATCGCCGAACCCGATCAAGATAACGCGCGATTTTGCAAGAACGCAGGAACGCCTCAGAGCGCTTCCGCGGGCCCGTACGATGGCCGAGATCGAACGCGATCAGAAAGCCGGCCAGAACACGAGCGCGACGGCGGGCGGAAACTATTCACGGCAGGTACCCTATCCCTCAGGTCGATACCGCACCTATCAGAGCGGCAACTGGATACGATTGAACGTACCGAACAACTGGCGGGAATTCGAAGGACAGAGCGAGGTGACCTTTGCGCCCGAGGGTGCCTATGGCGATCAGGGCATCACCCACGGCGCGATGATAGGCATATACCGCTCGCGCGGCGGGACATTTGCCCAGGCCTCGGAGGATTACATTAACGGCATTCTTCAAGCCAACACATACTTGCGGCAGAAGCGCGGTTTCACGCGGGCAACCGTCGCAGGGCGGCAGGGATATGCGACCTCGCTGGCCGGACGATCGCCGGTCACGGGCCAGAACGAGGTCGTCACCGTTTACACGGTTCCGATGCGAAGCGGCGACATTCTATATGTGGCGGCCGTTTCACCATCGACGGAATCGTTCAGATACGACTCGGCCTTTAATACTATGATCAGGTCTATTCGCTTGAACGATTAACCCGAAAGCGAAGGTTTCAAACTGCGGCCGTGGATGTTGAGTCTCGCGGCCGCTTTTTTCTATTCCGAGACCATGGGCCTCGATCGAACGGTCAACAGCAAGAGTGCCGCGGAGAGGACGGAGATACACGCACTCACCGTAAACGCGGCAGGTGCTCCAAATTGATTCCATAAGAGTCCGAATAAGAGCGAAGCGGGAAAGACGGTTATGCCATAAAAGAGATTATAGAAGCCATACGCGGTTCCACGCTTCTCCTCGGGGACGAGGTCGGCCACAAAGGCCTTCTCGACCCCTTCCGTCATACCGAAATACGCTCCGTAGATCACGAACAATGCCCATGCGTGCCACGCCGCATCTACAAAGGCGAATCCAATATAAACGGCTGCGTAAATAAGCCATCCCGCAACGATCAGGGATCGCCGCCCGACCTTATCCGAAAGATCGCCGCCCAGAAGCGAGAAAAATACCTTGCTGAAATGAAGTACCATCCAGAGAAGCGGGAGCATCGCCGGCGTGACGCCGGACTGTTCGGCCCGCAGCAGCAGAAATGCGTCGGTCGAATTGGACAGCGTGAACAGTGCCACTACAAACAGAAGCCGCTTATAATTGCCGTCAAACTGACTCAATGAGAACTTGATCGGCATCCGGTCTATCTCGTCGCCGTTCGGTTTCTCTTCGCGTACGAAAAATACGATCACGAACAGGCCGATCGCTACCGGGACCGAAGCATAAAGAAATACCTGCTGGTACTCGGGCGTGGTCGGACTCTGCGGATCTGTTGCGATATAGGATAAAAGGATGAATGCGAGGACCGGACCGACAACCGCGCCGAGGTGGTCGGCGGCCCGATTGAAACCAAATGCCAGGCCGCGGTTCTCGGGCGGCACACTTCCCGCCAGAAGGGCGTCGCGCGGAGCGCCTCTGACGCCTTTGCCGATGCGGTCCGCCATTCTCACCACCAAAACCTGCGGCCAGCTTGTCACGAAAGCCAGCATCGGGCGCATGATCGCGGCGAGTGAATATCCGAGAAAGACGGGAAGTTTCCGCTTGTCGAACTTATCGCTGAGGTACCCTGAGAAGAGCTTCAGAATGCTCGCGACCGACTCTGCAAATCCTTCGATAAGGCCGATGGCGAACGGCGTCGCACCCAGTGAAAGAGCGAGGAATGCGGGCAGTAGCGGATAGATGATGTCGCTCGATGCGTCATTAAGGAACGCGACAAAGCTCAACGCAAAGACGTTTCGGGGCAGCGTCCTGAACCGTGTGAGAAAACCTGCCCGTTTGAACTGTTCCGTATCTGCCATCAAAAATAAAACAGGCGCTCGATTCGGCTCCTGTCGAGACCTGTGGATCCGAGATCAGATCTCTATTTCTGCCGCGTAGGGGACGGCCTGGCCTTTCCGGAACTTCCGGTGCCGAACCAGTACAGCGAAGCGCTGCCGGCGACCGCGATCACCATCACCGCCACAACGATCGCTATCCGAAAGGCCATCCGTACGGTCTTTCGCAAGAGGCGAAAGATCACATAAGCAATGGCCCCAACGATCAGAAAGAGTCCGATCGCGGCGATGCCCGCGGCCGTGCCGCCGGGAACTCCCAGATCAAGCAGAAATATCGTCATTTCGCTTCGCCCTCACTATGTACACGCTCCAGCGCTTCGATGTCTTCTTCCGTCATCGACATATCTTCCACCGGAAGCGTGTATTCCTCATTGACCCACGCCCCAAAGTCCAAAAGCTTGCATCGCTCCGAACAGAACGGCCGAAACTCATTTCCCTCATAAGGTGCCGACTTGCCACAGATCGGACATTTAACTTCACGCATAAATGTAAAGAATATCCGATGTGGATGAAAAGTGTAAGACCGCCCGCGAAACGAACAAAATCATTGAATTTGATCGGTTTAGGTGCAATTATTAGCTTGATCTTGTCTTGTGCGGCATCGAACAAATGCACGGGCCTGTTCGTATCGGTAAAAGGCCGTTTGGTATAAAAGAGGTTATATGTCCGATTACAAAGACCGCTTTGATAAGTGGCAAAAAGACGCGAAAGAGAAGTTTAGCGAGATCGACAAGCAGCTCGGGATCAAAGAAAAACTCGAAGAGGGCGCACGTACCGTAGCTGAGACCGCGCAGAAGGGAGCCGAAAAGATAAAGGCGGAGGCCGAAAAGACGGGCGTAGGCAAGCAGGCTGTAAAGGTCGCCGAGGAAACGCTGAAAGCGGCCAACGATACGGCTAAAAAGGCCTGGGAAGCGAGCGAGCCGGTACGCGAGGCGGCCGAGGATGCGGCCGGAAAGACAACCGATACCGCCGGCGATGTATTGAGCGCGGCCGCAAAAAAGGCCGGCGAGTTCTTTGACGATGCGAAGGAGACCGTAAGCTCCGGTGCCCGGAAAGTCTCCGACGTTTTCAATTTTGGAGCCAGTTGGACACGGACCATGGATTCGACCATTCGGTCCATCTCAAAGGCGTCGGATTGGGTCCAGACGAACCCGCTGCAGGCCGCCGCTACCGGAGCATCGATGGCGATCGGCGCCGGCGTCGGGGTCGTTTTTACCGGCCTTAGCTCACATTGGCTTTTTAACTCCGCGCTTCCCGCATGGTCGGTCAAGAAGATCGGCGAGAGCTTTAACGAATACCTGAGATCTCAGGAAGAGAAATTGGCCGAGGGGCGGCTCGACGCCGCAAAGGCGGAACGCATCAAGTTCGAGGCCGATATCGCCCGTCGTATTGGGGCCCCGATGCTCGGTGCTTTCTCGTTCGCCTCCGGCGCGGTGATGATGACGAACATCTTCAATCCCAAGACCATCACCGGAGCTCCGATCGACTGGCTGATCGGCGGAAATCCGATGCTCAAAGGAGTTTGGTTCTTCGGCAACGGATTGGTCTGTTTTAAGACGAGTTATGACTTCTTTATGATCGCACTTGAGGGCGATAAGGACATAGAAACTATCGTCCGGGAAGTAAAGGGAATGCTGCCGCAGGGTTCATCGAATTAGTTGATCTGCAGCGGAAAAGGTACAAAGCTGAGAGCGAAGATCACAAGTGTGAGGGCCGCG
This sequence comes from Acidisarcina sp., assembly GCA_021155145.1. Classification (GTDB taxonomy): domain Bacteria; phylum Acidobacteriota; class Blastocatellia; order Pyrinomonadales; family Pyrinomonadaceae; genus OLB17. Next base: position 5,464 of record JAJNPX010000240.1, read on the forward strand.
ATCAGCTTTCTTTTTTTATCGAGCGGCGTCTCATCCCATGGGTTTGGGTGCTTGACCCTCATCATGATGCCGAGCAGGACCGCGATCAGAAATCCGCTCGGGCTTCCGAAATACACCCATCCTACGACCGAGAGGATCGCCATCACGCCAAACGCGATCCTGCCCGTCCAGAGGTGGAGGCGTTTTCCGAAAACGGCGTATATCGCATGGCCGCCATCGAGCTGCCCCGACGGTATGAGATTGAGTGCCGTGACGAGCAGGCCCACCCACGCCGCAAAATAGAATGGGTTGCCTATACCGACGCTCAGATCGACCCCTGCGGCCCAGGCAATGGCCTTCATCAACAGCGGATCTGAAAAAACGATAGGGCTCGACAATAGCGGGACCTGCTCAGGAGGGATCGATTCCATTGTCGCAACGCCCGCCAACGCGATCGGGATCAGTGCGAGGAAACCGGCGATCGGCCCCGCCACGCCGATATCGAAGACCGCCCTTCTGGATGGCATCGGCGATGTGATCTTAATGAAAGCCCCAAATGTGCCGGCCGGGCCGATGAGCGGCGGGGTCGGGATGAAGTACGGCAGCGTCGCGTCAACCTTGTAGATCCTGCAGGCAACGTAATGGCCCATTTCGTGCGAGATCAGAATGAATAACAGAGACAGTGAAAAACTCAGGCCCTCGGCAAGATAGCCTGGCTCGGTAAACAAACGTCCGACGGCATCGGCCACAAGCAGGATGTATTTTGCGGGGAGAGCGAGAATGAATTGGGCCGCCTGCTCCCACGTCTGCGGATCTGCCTCCGGCAGAGTATTGATCCTGCCGAAGGGAAAAAGCACTCCGGCGATGGTCGAGGTGCAGAAAGTGAGCAAAAGCAAAAGGAGATGGCGGGTGTAGGAACGCCATCCCGGTCTCGCTGCGCCGTACGGTTCGAAATACTGCTCTTCTGCGGCCATAAAAAATCGTGGACCAAAAATAAACTGGCCCACGATCCTGAGAATACTAATTTAGATGCCCGGCTCCTAATATGCCGGTTCGTCGGTCCATGGCATCCCGTGTCTTTCTGCCGGTTCTTCCTTTTCGTCGACGGTCTTAGCCGTCAACTCCTTTCCGGGCTTGAACCTGATCGTCTTCCCTGCGGGTATAGGCACTTCTTGTCCGGTCCGCGGATTTCTGCCAACACCTCGCTTCCGCGGTTTTACAACGAACACGCCAAAGCCGCGCAGCTCTATCCTCTTACCTTTGGCAAGGGCTTCTTTCATAGCATTGAAAAGAGAATCGACAACCTGCTCTGCCTTCTGTTTCGGAACCCCCGTTTTGTCGGCAACCTGGTTTACGATGTCCAGTTTGATCATCACTTCCTCCCTGCGCCAAAAATGCGAACCTTGTGAGGTGAAACGGCCGTGTTGAGATTCCCTATCTTATGCCCGTAAGTGTTCGGCTGTCAAGATTTAGCGGAAAGGTTAATGTGCGTCGGCCGCGTGATCTGCTTTTGCGGCTATTCGGCCGCGAAAATGCAGGTACTCATCCAACACGCGATCCGGGGATTCCAAATGAGGGAAATGGCCGATGTCCGGCAGTTCCACGATCCCTGTCTGGTTCGGGATGAGTTCGCGAAATCGTTTTACCAGATGCGAGCCCGAGACCGGATCGGCCGACCCGTTGATAAAAAGGAAAGGCTGCTTCATATTCTCCAAAGCCTCCAGCCATCGCTGGCGGTACACGGCCCGCTCGCGCATGTATCTGATCAGCCTGTGTGCGATGCGCTTTCCGCGACCGTGCTTGAAAAGTTTGAGGAACGTTTCGGCCTCGGATGCCGTCGGTTTTGTATCCGGGCCAAATACCTTTGCGAGGCTGGCCTTGAAAATGCGGTCCGGTATCAAACGGCCGAACATGAAGCCGAGGGGCGAGATCAGCAATCTCTGTGCGAGGATCGGCCGATGTGTTTCGGGAAATAAGGCCCCGTTGAGAAAACATATCGATCCGATCGAAAAGTTCAGGCCGCGCTCCGTATCGCGTGCAAGCAGCTCCTGTGTGATCGTGTTCCCGTAATCGTGCGAGAGGATGTGCACCCTTTCGATCTCCAAACGGCTCAACAACTCCTCAAGCACCTCGACCTGATCGAAGGTCGTGTATCCCCACCGGATCGGTTTCGCCGATAGGCCGTATCCGATCATGTCGAAAGCGAGAACTCGAAACCGCCCGGCCAGGGCGGGCCAGAGCTTGTGGTAATCGAACGACGAGCACGGGAAGCCGTGAAGGCATAAAAGTACCTCTCCGCCCTCAGCCGGTTCTCCGTCGATCCGATAAAAGACCGACATGCCGTCCCGGTCCAAGTGCGACCCGCCGCTCCGCCATTCATCAAAGGTCGTCATTTTTATCCGCCACGATCAAAAATGCTAGAATCCTAGCACGCTTTCAAGTCGGTAGATCTATTTTTGGAGTCAAGTTATGCGTTGGCGGGACCAGAGGCAGAGTACGAATATCGAGGACCGACGCGGAATGGGACGCGGCGTTGCCCTCGGCGGCGGCGGGATCGGCGTTCTGATCCTCGCGGCGATCGTGTGCCTGCTCGGCGGCGATCCGCGACAACTGCTAGAGGGCGGCATACCGACCGAGGTCCAACCGCCCGCGGCGAACAACTCGGCCGGCCCGCCCGTCGACGACAACCGCCGATTTGCGAGCGCCGTTCTTGCCAGCACCGAAGATGCTTGGCGTCAGATCCTGCCCGCTCAGGCCCGTCGGTCTTATCAGGAGCCGAAGCTGGTGCTTTTTGACGGCCAGGTCTCGTCAGCGTGCGGATATGCGAGCGCCGCGATGGGACCGTTCTATTGTCCCGGCGATCAAAAATTTTACCTCGACTTCGAGTTTTTCAGGGAGTTAAAGAACGATTTCGGCGCTCCGGGCGATTTTGCACAGGCATACGTCATCGCCCATGAGGTCGGCCACCACGTACAGAATCTGCTCGGGACGATGGCAAAGGTCCAGAGCCAGGGACAGAATAATCAACTCTCCGTCGCTCTCGAACTCCAGGCCGATTGCTACGCAGGCATCTGGGCAAACCACGCTCAAAAGCGAGGCCAGGTCGAGATCGGCGATATCGACGAAGCGTTGAAGGCCGCGGCCGCGGTCGGCGACGACAAGATCCAGCAAAGGACTCAGGGCTATGTAGTTCCTGAATCGTTCACTCACGGATCGGCCGATCAGCGTCAGCGGGCCTTTGCCGTCGGGATGAAATTCAGCAGTCTAAAGCAGTGCGAAGTGTTCAGGTAGTCGGTGTGAACGGTTTGCCGTAGATCTCCTGATAGATCCAGCCCAGAACCCTGGCCTCGGCCGTGCACAGGGCCTCCAGCCAGCAGCTTGTCAGATATAGGCGTCGTTCGCTGTTTGTGGTGAGCAGCGATGCCTTTTCTATCGAGGACCTCTCGATGACTTTATCGAGGTCGTTCGCTTCTGTGATCTCGCGTTTGGTCTCTCGGGTTTCGTGCAATGCAGCAAGCACGTCGTTTAGCCAAAGTCCGAGCAGCGGCTCGGAATCATTTTCCTGCAATGCCTGAAAAACGCCGATCGCAAATCTCGCCTCGGCATTTTCGAAAGGGTAGGTAGGTATCCCGTTCGCCTGGTCGTCCGCCTGTTTCCATTGAAAGAGTTCCTCAGTATTGACGTGACGCATACGCGCCGTGCGCTCGTCGTAGTTAAGGAACCACTCCACCAGATCGGCCAACGACGAAGGGTCGATCGCTGTATCCTTACCCGGACGCAGTTTCGGCGGAAAGGTCTCTGCGGCAGCTTCTTGTGACATCCTACTAATATTACAACAGCCCTACGAACCAGCCATTAGAGACTGGAAGTTTTTTGACATAGCTCCAAATTTGAATGATACTTAGGGCACTTTAAGAGCAGCGACTTAAGAGGACAACTGATGGCAACACAATACGTAACCTGCCCGCGATGCTCGGCACAAAATTCGAGCTTGAACACCACTTGCATGACCTGTGGTTCCCAGCTGCCGATCGCTCCGATGCCGATGCAGCAAATGCCTAATTATGGCGGTGCCAAACCGGCCGGAGCCGACAAGAAGATCCTTGCCGGTGTCCTAGGCATAATCTTGGGCGGCCTTGGCATCCACAAGTTCGTCCTCGGCTACCAACAGGAAGGTGTGATCCTTCTTTCCGTTTATCTGATCTCGATCGTCGTTGCGTTCGTCACCTGCGGCATCGGAACACCGCTGATCTTCGTCCCGACCGTGATCGGGATAATTGAGGGCATCATCTATCTGACAAAATCGGACGAGGAATTCGTTCAGACCTACATCGTTAACAAGAAGCCCTGGTTCTAACGCACAGGGCTCTAAGAGGCTCGGGGATATCTGATCTTAAAATGAACGACAGGCGGAAATGCCTGTCGTACTTGTTTATGTTCACAGGGATCGTAGAAGAAAAGGGCAAGGTCGCCGCGATCGAAATGGACGGGGAGAACGCCCGCATCATCGTTTCGGCAAGCGTGGTGACCGATGGGACCAAGAGCGGCGACTCGATCGCGGTCAACGGCGTCTGTCTGACGGCTCTCCATATCTCGCCTTCGACGTTTGCCGCCGATGTGTCGCGCGAGACGCTCGAACGCTCGACGCTTGGCTCTCTCAAGCCAGGCTCGCCCGTAAACCTTGAGCGGGCGGTCACGCCGATGACCCGGCTCGGCGGGCACATCGTACAGGGGCATGTCGACGGCCGCGGCCGGTTCCTTTCAGCCATTCGGGAGGGAGATTTCTGGACGGTCAAGATCAGATTCCCGCCTGAGTTCGCAAAATATCTCGTTTATAAAGGT
>JAJNPX010000250.1 GCA_021155145.1 Acidisarcina sp.
GTTCGATCGGAGTGATTCAGAATACCGTTGAAAAGCTCGATGAACGTGACGTCGAGCTCATCCTTGAAGACGCTTACATTCCGGGCTATAAACTCACAAATGAGTCTCTGCTGCGATACTTTTCCGAGGTGGATTCCTGGTGGTTCGACAATCTAAGACGAAACATCGACCGGCTGGATTCCCCATTCAAGCGGGCTATCGCGGCAAGTCTGGTGTTCGCGGTCGGGGACTATGTCGGTTCGTTCTCTGACGAAACTCGCGACCTTCGTCAGCCGCTCTCGGCGACATTCCGCCGCCTGCTTTCCGTGATGCCCGAACCTGTCGCAGGGGGCAGCGGTCACGTCTGCCATAACAAAACGCCAGACGCGTTCGTGGCCGAAACCTTTGGCGACGTTCTTTTCCTGCGCCTTCCCAAAGCTGAGATCGGCGGCAACGGGCCCCGCCCTTGGAGCGAAGAATGGCTTCGCGGAAATGCCGGCTTCTGGGCGGATTTTGAAGCCTCAACGGCGGGAACACTGGGCAGGCCGGTCGAGACCAGATCGCAATACGTCCGGCTCGTAGACGATCTTCTGAACCGTGCCTCCAATATAAAGCAGTGGGTTATTACCCATACCGATACCGGCGTCATTTCGGCCCAGGACATCGCCCAGATAGTAGGCAAACATCGAGCGGTAGAGGCTATCTTCACAAAGGATTTTTCCGAACTCACCGGAAAGAGGGCAGTCATAATAACCGCCTGAGTCCTGAGTCCTTCGGCTCAACCGCCGACGTGAACGCTAGGTCGAAGGTCCGGCTCGGGTTCGGCCTGACGCAATATCTCGCGTGTTACAGGTGCCGTATCCCCCTCGCCGAATAGCAGATACCTGATCATATATTTCACAGGGTTGCCCTCGCTCCAGCCAAAATAGACATGCGGGATCTTGTTTGTCGTGTCCCTAATATGAAGAAGCAGGGCGGCAATAGCGTTAGGCACGGCCGGCGATCGCGTACGTAATATTTTGAAACCGCCGATCTCGACGCCGCTGATCTTTAAGCGTCCGGTAAACTCCGAAGCATCTCCGACCTCCACCTCGTAGAACAGTATCGGATCGGCCGACGGAATGTGATTGTCGATCCGCTTCTCGTGCTCCTTGAATCGGTATTCGGTCACATCGCCCGTCTCGCGGCGATTTGTGACGATGCGAATGTCGCCCTCGGCGGCCAATTCGGCCAAAAACCGCGTTGCGGCATCGTCTAGATCGATCTTTTCGATGCGGATCTCTGTCGTACGCATGGCCCTCGATACGAACGACGCGATCACGATCCCAGCGATAAAGAACCCGGCGATCTTAATGCCGTCGGGGCGTTCGACGATATTCGCGATCGTCGTATACGCGAAGACAGCCGAAATAGCCATGAAGATCCACCTGGCCATTTGCTGTCTGTACCAGGCCGAGATGGTGACGGCGATCCCGGCCGAGGTCATCAGCACGAGCACGCCAGTCGCATAGGCTCCACCCTGTGCTTCTACGTCAGCTTCAAAAATAAAGGTTATTACAAAACAGATCACCGAAAAGACGACCACGAGCGGACGCGTGGCGCGGACCCAGTTCGGTGCCATCCCGTATCGCGGCAAATACCGCGGTACGATGTTCAAGAGCCCCGCCATTGCCGATGCCCCGGCAAACCATAGGATCAGGATCGTGCTGACATCGTAAAGCGTACCGAAGAATTCACCGAGATTTCGATGCGCGATAAACGCAAGTGCTCGGCCCGAAGCCTTTCCGCCCTCCTGGAATTCGACCGCAGGGATAACAAGCGTGGTCACAAAACTGCTCGTGACGAGAAAAACGCTCATTATCAGCGCCGCGGTCATAAGCAGCTTGCGGGTCTTCGCAATTCGCCGCGGAGTCTCGACCAATGGCATTACCGCGACACCCGTCTCAAAACCGGAAAGGCCGAGAGCAAGTTTGGGAAACACAAGCAGCGAAAGTCCGATTATCGCGAGCAGCCCCCTCGGCTCAGGCACGCTCCCCGACGAAACGGAAACGAACAGAGCGTTGCGCCAGTTCGATATAAGCTCCGGTTGCGCCGCAACCTGATATAATCCGCTCGAAATGACGATAAAATTCAGGCTGAGGTAGACGATGACCAGGAACACGGCGATGCCGATCGCCTCCTTGAATCCCTTCAAAAACACTGCCGAGAAGACCCCAATAAGAAGAAATGTTACGGCGATCGGATGATCGAGTGCCGGAAAATGCTCCTCTATGTACGGGTTATGAATGATATGCTCGGTCGCGTCGGCCGCTGAAAGAGTGATCGTTATCACGAAGTCGGTAGCCACGAAACCAAGCAGGATCAAAACGAAAAGCTTACCCTTCCATCTCGACAGGAGCTTCTCCAGCATCGAGATGGAGCCCTGGCCATGCGGGCTTTCGGCCGCAACACGTCGATATATCGGCAGAGCGCCGAACAACGTGAGCATCACGAGGATAAGGGTCGCGATCGGTGACAGAACACCAGCCGCGACGAATGCTATGCCGGGCTGGTATCCAAGGGTCGAGAAATAGTCGACGCCTGTAAGACACATCACCTGCCACCATTTGTGCTGATGGTGCTTAGTTGACCTGGCTCCGGCCGCGTCCGAAGGCCGAACGCCCTGCATGAACCAGTTCCTTATCCCCCCTGTGCCAAGGGAACGCCTATCGTTGACAGTAGAAGCTGCCGTTGCCATCTAAAACTCCCGTTTCGTCATTCCTACAGAGCTCGGAAAAACAATCAGACTCTCATTCATCGCATAAAGAAGTTGTAAAGACCCTAAACATGGGATCTAAGTGCCCGAATTCAGATCCCGTAAACGGTCCATTGCATGAGCCGCCAACATTAGCAAGCTCAGGCAAATAACTATCAGGACGGGTACCGCGATCCTGACTCCAGACCTGGCATCCACAAGCTTCAAGAAAGTGAGTCCGGAGAGTATCAGGCTAGTGATCCCACATCCAACGCCGCCGATGCCCGCGAATGTGAGGATCGCTCTCCACATGAGTCTGATCCGTCCAAAGCGCCGATCGGACGTCGGTGCGTTATCGGTAACATAAGCTGTATCCAGGATCGTCGGGGTCGCCATTTCATTATTCACGCTCTTTACGCGCATGATGCCTCCTACCATCCTTGAAGATATGGCAAGGATGATAAAGGATCGATAAAATGGATATAAAGAAGTTGTAAAGGA
>JAJNPX010000529.1 GCA_021155145.1 Acidisarcina sp.
ACCGACGCGATGAATTCAACCGTCGCGACGCGACGGGACGCTCCCCGATATCTTACCGTGGGTTGAAACCCACGGCTAAATTCCGATGGTCGCTCCGCGACCGAAACCTCGACGATCGATTCCGTTGGTCGCTCCGCGACCGAAACCACGACGATCAACCCTCGCGATGCGTGTGTTTTCAACCGTCGCGACGCGATGGGATGCACCTCGATATCCTACTACCGTGGGTTGAAACCCACGGCTAAATTCCGATGGTCGCTCCGCGACCTTTTGATTTCCCAGCGATTCATTTCTCACCCGCGGCAGGCTCCGCTATCGCGAGCCGCGGGTCACGTAGATGGTTTTGGCGAGGTCGAGGACGACGGTGCCGTCGGGGTCGATGTCGATATCCACGAAGAGCATCGTGCGATCGGTCTTAAGCTTGTTGTGGGTGAGGAAGGCTCCGGCCGAGATGATCCGGTGTTTCAAGCGGCCCGAGGCCTTTTTTAGCGGAAAGGCATTTGCCTTGTGCGGATCGCACGGGCGCATGCCGATCAGGCGGCGGTTTCCGTCAAACATAAGCTCTACGGCGCCGGGCGAGCCGATCGCCCTGTGCGCGTGTTCATTGAGAAGAAAGGTACGGCTCGGCCCGAGCGTCACGCGGGCCTTGTCGCGGCGGCGCCCGTTCGGATTGCCCTCAAAGATCTTCCAGTCTCGGTCTTTCATGATCGATTTTGGCGAATTTCGGCGTGACGGCCGAATCGCACTCTGCACATTGTAGCATCGGTGCAACGTCAATGCAAGCGCTTTCTCAGCCGGGCCGCGAGGGCGTCGGGGGCGCTTGATCGATTTGATGGATGGATATCGAGAGCGTTGACACCGCGTAGGCCGTGAAACACGTCGACACCATCGCATACCATGTTGGGTGCCGGGCGAAGCGGGCCGCACGGCGCGTTAAAAAAACGCGTCACTGAGGTCGCAAAAGGCGTCCGCCGAGCGGGCGAGATCGCGTCGCCGAAGGCACAAAATGTGTGACGCTAGGGACGGCACGAGCCGCTTGCAGGCGTAACATCATTGTCTGCAGCGGGTTATGACCGCGTCGCAAGCCGGATCGTTCTATGCCTGGTTTTCGAAGAGTTCGAGAAAGCGTTCGCGGTAGTTTCGGCTCAGTGCGAGCTCGGTGCCATCGCGAAGGATGACGGCGTAATCGCCGGAGAACATCGGGTGGAGTTCCTTGATGCGGTCGATGTGGACGACGGTCGAGCGGTGGATCCGCAGAAACTTGTCGGGGTCGAGCTTGCCCTCGATGCCGTTCATCGTCTCGCGGATCATATGCGTCTCGCGGCCGACGTGGAGCTTGACGTAGTTGCCGGCCGCCTCGATCCAGTCGATCTCGTCCGTGCGCAGAAAGAAGACGCGGCCCGTCGATTTGACCACGAGGCGCTCAAGATACTTTTTCTCGCTCTTCAGGTCGGCGATCAGCGATGTAAGGCGCTCGTCGAGGTTTCCGAGCCGGCGGTTCTCGATCGATTCCCTGGCCCTCGACACGGCGCGGTGTATTCGCTCTCTTGTGAACGGTTTCAGAAGGTAATCGAGCGCGTGAACGTCGAACGCCTGGAGCGCGTACTGGTCATACGCCGTGACAAACACGATCGCGGGAAGCTTGCTGCCATTCAGCGATCTGATCACATCGAATCCGTTCTTTTCTGGCATCTGAATATCGAGAAAGACCAGATCGGGCGATTCGCGGTTGATCACCTCGATCGCGTCCTTTCCGTTTCCGCATTCGCCGATGATCTCCATTTCGGCCTCGTCACGCAGAAAGCGCTTGATGCGTTCGCGTGCGAGCGGCTCGTCGTCGACTATGAGGGTGCGAAATTTCACAATTCTCCCGTAAGGTCAATCCTCGTTGGAGCGAGGTACGTTCTCATACTGCCGGTAGGGAATGTCCAGATCGACATTTACGCCGTGGCCGCCTACCGAATTGAGCTCGAATGTATGCGCGTCGCCGTAGAGATGCCGCAGGCGGCGGCGTGTATTTGAGAGCCCGACGCCCTCTTCGACCCGACTCACCTCGCCGCCCGGCACCCCGACGCCGTCATCGCTGACCCTGATCTGCAGGTGCCCGTTGCTCCGCCCGGCCGTAACGTTGATATGTCCGCCATCCGCCTTTGGCGAGATGCCGTGCTTGATCGCGTTTTCGACGAGCGGCTGGAGGATCATATTAGGCACGCTCGCATCCAGCGTATCGGCTGCAATTTCCATCTTGACCTCGAGCCGGTCGTGAAAGCGGGTCTGTTCGATCTCCAGATACTTGCGCAAAAACTCTAGCTCCTGGCTCAGAGGGATCTCCTGGACCTCTAGGTTCTCGAACGACATTCGCAGCAGATCGCTCAGGTCGGTGATCATCCGGTCAGCGACATCCGGGTTGCGATGGATCAGCTCTGAGATCGCATTCAGCGTGTTGAACAGAAAGTGCGGATGAAGCTGCATCTTCAGCACCTGGAGCCTCGACTGGGCAAGGCGGGCCTCCAATTGCGAGGTCTTAAGTTCGCGTTCGCGATATTTGCGATAGTAGAGAATAGCCTGATGGATCGCGACGACCGCCCAGTAGATGGCAATACTGAAGTGGAAGTTAACAAAGAACAGGATCTTGTAGGTCTCAAAAAAAGACGTCAGTTGAAACCGGGCCAAATAACCGAGCTTTGGAAGTATAAAGGCATCTACCGCCAGCAGACACAACGAGACGAGGATACTGGCCACGACGTGAATAGGGACCGAGACCTTCCACTTTTGGTCCTCAAAGGGGTACTTTGCGCTGAGCGTGAGTATGATCGGGCTGAACACGAACCACGCGTACCCCGAAACGAGCTGCCACGAGAGGATGCGCCAGAAGGGTATCGGGTTTTCGGATAACTGATTCTGGAGCGCGAACTGGCTCGCGAAAAACAAGGCGAACAGCGTCCAAACGCCAAAGATCAAGAGCCATTTGGCGGCCCTCCCTCTATCCGGTACCGAAGATGCCATCGAAGGGGGTTTTACCATTTAAGGGATGTTACCACCAAACCACTTGTGACGAAACGAATCAATTCGTTGATGGGACGTAACGGTCGACCGCGCCAGGCTCTCGGATCAGCGGCCAGGATTGCCCGGCCAGACCATCCGTGGCCGGCAGTTTTTTGCTGCGGATTCTGCCTGCGTTATACTGACGGCAAGACAACCGCTCAACCACATGGAAAACGAACTCGACTTTCTGGTCGGAACAGTCAAGGGGCCCGGAGCCGAGCCGCACGAGTACCTATTTATCACCCGCGACAGCGACAAGACAAGAAATGGTGAATTCGTTTACTACGAGATCACCGTCGGCGGCGAACTCCGCCAGATCGTTGGGACAATAAAGGAGCGAAAGCTGGTGCGGAGGCTTCCCGATGCGTTCCTCGCCGACCCGCTTACATCGCCATCGTCGGTCGCGGCGATGATCGGCGTACACGACGATCTCGAGATCTACGAGATCGCCGTCGAGACGATCGGATATTTCAGTGAGAGACTCGGCGACTTCGTCAACCCGCGAATCCCGCCCCAGCCAGGAGACGCCGTCCGGTTGGCCTCGAACGATACCCTTTCGGCGATGCTGAGTCCGCAGAGGCTGGGAGA
>JAJNPX010000299.1 GCA_021155145.1 Acidisarcina sp.
GCCATTCAGGCCGCGATCGGCAACAAGGTAATTGACCGGGAAACGGTAAAAGCCATGGGCAAGAACGTCATTGCCAAATGCTACGGCGGTGATATCTCGCGCAAACGAAAGCTGCTCGAAAAACAAAAAGAAGGCAAAAAGCGGATGAAGAAAGTCGGCCGCGTCGAGATCCCGCAAGAAGCCTTCCTCGCGGTGCTGAAAGTGAACGAAAACAGCTAAGACAGGCCTTGTGTATGCTGGGAGACCCTGACCACTATTCCCCATTCGAACGGATCTGGCAGATGATCCGGGACCGGTTCGGATTCATTATCCCGCTTCGCGTCATTCGCCGGCCAGAGACGCTGACGATCATTGATTATCGCCCAACGGGAATGATGTTCCTGACGGCCGCGGGTTTTCTGGGTTTTGGCGTTTTGTTCATATTTTCATTCTTCAAGATAGGCACGGCTGCTTTGGATTCTTTCGGATTCTGGGCGCTCGGGATCTTTGGTTTGATCTGCCTCGGCCTATCGTTTCGGGGAACTATCCGCGAAGTATATTTCTTTGACAAGGCGACGGACACCTACGCCTTCGTTCGGCAGTTCATCCACCGTAAGGAGATCGTCGAAGGAGCTCTAAGCCAGTTCACCGGAGCGTACGTCGAGACGCAGACGAACGATGAGAGCGAATCCTATTTTGTGGTGCTGAAGCAAGAGGGAATGTTCCTAACAGGCGTGAACGAACAGACGCTTCGCGAAGCGGTTCCCATCTTTAATTCGTTCGACAGAGAAAGCGATATCGCAAACGCGATATCTGCCTTTCTTCCATCTAAACGATGATCTATTTCGAATCTGCTCCGTCAGGCCGTCATTGTACGTATTGAGATGCGTTTTGCCGTCGAGATAGACGATGCGTGCATCACTTCCTAACTTCTTGAGTTCGGCTGCTGAACCGCTGATCGTTACGACGATCATTCTTTCCGTGCCGCCCGTGTAGTGCGGCCCGCCTGTGTGAATTCAAGCCCGGTCACCTTTCCGTTCTCGTCCTTTAGGAACTTCAAAGTGGCGTCCACTACCTTTAGAAAGAAATCGGTCTCCGACTCGGCGAATACCGGCACCTTGTTTTGTCCAGGTGGCTCGAGCATAAGCACGTCGCCCTCACGCGTAAACTTGAACTTCAACGTCGGTGCAATTTCGTACTCGCCGACCAGGGCATCGAGCTTAGCCGGATCTACTTTGACCGCGACCCGCTTTTTCGGGATCGAATACGGCTCACCGTAATAGATCGCCGTCAGGCTGCGGAGCACGTCCGATGCCGGTGCCCGATCGTTATTCACCAGCACGGCAATAAAGAGTCTCTCTTCCGGAAAATAGGCCGCGTCGGAGAGAAATCCCTCGATCGATCCGCCGTGCGTCACACGCTTTCGGCCCCGCGCATCGGTCGTTACGATCAGCCCAAAGGCGTAATCGTTCTTGTTCGGCGTCAGCATCATCGTCAGTGTCTCGGCCTTCTTAAAGACCTTCCCGTCGAGCAGAGCCGTTTGCCATTTATATAGATCGCCGACCGTGGAGTAGAGCCCGCCTGCCGAAAAGGGCACCATCATGCTCGCCTTTGCGGCCGGCACGACCTCGTCGTCCTTGAGCGAATAGCCGAGCGCCGATCCCTTGATACGTTCCTTTCCGTGGTCATATCCGGTGTTCTTGAGCTGCAATGGCCCGATGATCCTCTCCTGCAAAAACTGCTCGTAGGACTTTCCAGAGACTTTCTCGATGATCATTCCCAGAATGACGTAGTTCGTGTTGCTGTATTCGAAAACCTCGCCGGGTTTTGCCTTTAGCGGCAGGCCGCTTACGAGTGCGATCGATTCTGCGGGCCTCATATCCTTTTTCCGCAGTTCGCCAAATTCCGGCAGCCCCGTAAAGCTGGGAATGCCCGATGACATCGTCGCAAGCTGCCGGATCGTCACCGGTTTCCAAGCCTCGGGGCAAGACACCATATAGCTGCAAAACGGGTCCTGCACATTGAGCTTTCCATCTTCGTGCAGCAGGAGTATCGCGGCGGCGGTGAACTGTTTTGTGATCGAACCGATCCGAAAGATCGTATCGGCCGAATTCGTTGTTCCCGCCGCGGCGTCGGCTGTACCGTAGCCTTTGGCGATCAGCGGTTTGCCGTCTTTGATCATCAAGATCGTCCCGCCGACATTCTTTGCATCAAGGCGGGCCTTCATATATTGGTCCGCCTTTTCCGCAATGTCCGGCGCGGTTGCCGCCGATTGAGCCGCCGCAGATACGGCAAATAAGGCGATCGCCAGAAGCGTATACATTTTGTTTTCCATACAGATCATCGATACGAAACTAATAGTCTATTGTTCCTCTTTTCGGTAGCACGTCTCGCCGTTCCCGTCGTTTAGGCAGAGCAATTGTTTGCCGTAGTCGTCATTGCGGATATCGAATTCCAGCGTCTTTTTTGTCGGCACTTTGTTCTGCTGCTTGTTACCGCTTGCGGCGCACGAGTTGGTCGATCTCCAATGGTCTTTGGCCGGGTTCAAATATACCGTCGAGCCATCGACCGTGTATTTTCCGTTTATCTGGTTAAAGAGCGTGGTCGTGCAATTGTACATCGTCGTTTCCATATATCCCACGAATTCGTAATTGCCGTTGGGCAGGAATTTGTATGTGAAAATGCTGCCGCGACCCGGCTTTGTGGCCCCCGTTACGCGATTCTCGTATTGGACCATCCCGACGCTGCCGTTCTTCCACGAACCGACGATCTCGCCCGTCTGAGCGAAAGCCTGATGGAGCGAAGCCGCGATCACGGCAGCGAATAACGAGGCCCGAAATAGTCTTAATGTTGCCTTTTTGAACATAGGTACTCCTATTAAATGAACGATCTGATCGGACGGGATGCGGCCGTCCCCTACTCGAGAACGCGATATGTTTCCCCAATTCATATCATTCCCGTGCGCCCGCGCAAGCAGAGAGTTGCCCCGTGTGGTTTAATAAGTAGCTATCTCAGAACTATTTGGAGGAACGCGCATGAGTTCGACCGAGGTTGGGCATACATTTCTTGAAAGTGTGAATCACTATTTCGATAAGGCGTCGGCACTGACCTCTTTCCCCGACGGGCTGCTCGATCAGATAAAGATCTGCAACAGCGTTTACACATTTCATTTTCCTGTAAAATTTAAGGACGGTTACCGCGTCATCCAGGCCTGGAGGGCGCAGCACAGCCATCACAAACTGCCGGTCAAGGGCGGGATCCGATTCTCCGAAGACGCGAATGAGGAGGAGGTCGTCGCTCTCGCCACGCTCATGACCTACAAATGCGCCGTGGTCGATGTGCCGTTCGGAGGCGCCAAAGGCGCTGTCAAGATCAATGCTAAGGAATGCGATGAAGAGATGCTCCAGCGGATCACCCGGCGCTATACGGCCGAACTGATCAAAAAGAACTGCATCGGTCCCGCACTTGATGTGCCGGCTCCCGACTTCGGCACCGGCGCCCGCGAGATGGCCTGGATCGCCGATACCTACCTCGCATTCCATCCAGAACAGATCGATGCTCTCGGCTGTGTTACCGGCAAATCCGTCGGCCAGGGCGGCATCCGCGGCCGCACAGAGGCGACCGGGCTCGGTGTCTTTTTCGGCACCCGCGAGGTTTGTCAAAATGTGGACGATATGAAGGCCCTAGGCCTCTCGCCCGGGCTCGACGGCAAATCCTTCGTCGTACAGGGCCTCGGGAACGTCGGCTACCATACGGCAATGTTCTTTATCGAGGGCGGTGCGAGACTCGTCGGCGTTTCGGAATACGAGGGCGCGATCAGCAAGCCGGATGGGATCGACCTTTCGGCCCTGATGGCGTTTCGAAAGGAGACCGGTTCGATACTCGGTTTTCCCGGAGCAATAGATCTGCCGGGCCGCGAAGATGGGCTCGAACTCGACTGCGACATCCTTGTCCCGGCGGCGCTCGAGAATCAGATCACCAACGATAACGCGAGCCGGATAAAGGCCAAGATCATCGTCGAGGCCGCGAACGGGCCGGTCACCGCCGCTGCGGAAGCGATACTACAGCAGATGGGCGTTCTCATCGTGCCGGATATTTACATCAATGCCGGTGGAGTTACGGTCTCGTATTTCGAATGGTTAAAGAATC
>JAJNPX010000300.1 GCA_021155145.1 Acidisarcina sp.
AAGCTGCAGGTCCTCGCGTCCCGTCGCGATGACCGAACCCGCACCGGCACCACCGCCGATGACCGCACCGATCACGGCTCCCTTTCCGCCGCCCGCGATCGCACCGATCAGGGCACCGAGTCCGGCGCCGATACCGCCGCGTTTCGCCGTTTCCTTCGTCTGGCTGTCGCTCTTGGCGGTTCCCTCAGTATCGACCTTGACGGCTTTGCCGTATTGATCCTTAACGCCCTGAAGCGATCCCGCAAAATCGTACCGCTGGCCGCTGCGAAGCGTGATGCTCTCAAAATTGAATGTAATGTTCGAGCTTCCCGAGATACGGCCCGAGCGGCCCACGCCGCTTATGTACCCCTCGATCACGGCTCCGCGAAACTCCATCGGCGACTGTACCGTCAACTTGAACCTGTCGTTATTCTGAGAAGCCTTTGAGTCGATCATATTCTCGAGGTTTGCCGTCACGATCGTACCGTTCGGCACGATGAATTCGCCCGTCCGTCCGGGGACGATCGATGGATTCGGCTGCGTGCCGGCAGAAGTATCGTTAGGGATGTTGGTCGAGTTTCCGCCGGTCGGCGTGTTGGATGGATCGATACCAAGCCCGGCGACGGCATCTGTCTTTGTATAAAAGCTCTCGGCAAAGACGGTCTCGGCCAGGTAATCGGTAGTGAAGCGGCGGGTGACCTTCATCGAGCGGCCGTCGTCCATAGAGGTGAAAATGATCGTATAGTCGGTCTCGCCGCCAAGGCTAGAGATCGTAAGCTCATCGCCGCGAAGCGTCGCCTTGAGGCGGATGGTGCGTCCGTTCGAGCGCTCGACCTTTTCGCTGCCATCGGCGATAACCGTGACCGGTGCCGCCTTTGACGAGGCAAGGGTCACCTGATTTCCGCGAATATCGATCGCGATCTGCTCCGGCGCGTCGAGCTTGGATTCGAGGTCCGCTTTATTCGACGTCGCCACACCGGTGCCGGAGACGATCTCTTCTACATTCTCGCTTCGCGCCTTATCGATTGAGTATGTCCCGTTCAATCCGCCTTTGATCTGGGCAGGCAGCGGGTCGTAGTTAGTGTCTTTGGCGGCATTAGATATGCGCGGCTCGAATTTGGCGACAACGCCGTAGTTTGCTCCCAGGGAACTGATGGTTTTCTTTACGTCGGCCCAGTCGGTCTCAAGCCGGCGATTGAGGCTTATCGTCGCTAACGATCCATCTACGTCCGCCGCCGCGGCTATTATGTCGTCGATATCGTTGCGGTTCTCACGCTTTGCGGCAAAATTTTCGTCAAAAGCGGTGACCTTATCCTGCAAATTGCGCAGAGAACGGTTAACATCGGCGGCGTTCGTCCGAGTCCCGGCCGAATTGTTCTTCAATTCGTAATCAAGGCCGTACTGAAAATCGTCGACCTGCGCAGTGAGCGTACGGAGAAGGTCGCGCACCTCGCGCTGATTTCTGGCCTGAGCGTCCGCCGTCGAAAGCAGGCCGGCTATCATCACTCCGAGCGCGGCGAATGCCACAAATCCATTTCTTAAACGTGTCATCATTTTGTCTCCAAACAATTAGAACCTTTGGCGCAAGACGCCCCTTCATCGCTTTGAAGCATTTTATGTACCAAACGTTGTTTCTCAGGATGCCGGCATACGTATGCAGCGTTCGCTATGTTACTATCGGGAGCATAGGAACATAATTTTCTCGGGGGTAAATTACATTGGCAAGCGAATACAAGGCAACTGTCCGATACGCAGGCGACGAACTTTTCATCGGTACGAGCCCGGCCGAGGTCAGCGTAGCTATTGACGTTAAAGGAGATAGGAAATCGGCACCATCGCCGATGGAGATGCTCCTCATTTCGGTGGCCGCGTGTACCGCCGCCGACGTAGCATCGATAATGGAGAAAAAGCGGCAAGACGTTCGCGAATATCTGGTCGAGGTCACGGGTACCCGGGCCGAGGAACACCCCCGTAAATTTACCGCTTTCCATGTCCACCATATCGTGCGCGGACACAACGTTTCCGAACAAGCCCTAGCCCATGCGATCGAGCTGTCGGACGCAAAGTACTGCTCTGTCGCCGCGACCGTCCGCCCAACCGCAACTATCACCACCAGCTACGAGATTCACGAGGTCGACGACGCAACCGGCGCGATCGCCGCCGGTTGAGCAACCGAATATGTTTCCCGGACGCATTCCCGCCGGTGGTTGGACGAAGTGAGCACGCAGCATCGCTTTTTTAGTCAATTTTGATAGAGTTTTGTCCAGGAAGCCGCGCCGCGTGTTGAGTCAGGTGAGACCCCGGCGACAGCAAGCCGCTCCACGGCGACGGACGCTCACGACATTCGTGTCCGGGGGCATCTCCGACCTGATCCGAGGCAGATGCCAACACCAGCCGGTGCTCTCGTGGACGGAGAATCCAAAATCCTAGCGACCGGCGGAACTCACAGACAAAATTACCCATTTGGCGAGGCGTTCGTCAGGCAGGAGGCCTTGATGCGACATCCTGTATGGAAGTCCCTCAAGGCGTTTCTTGACGCCTTCTTCGATGCCGCCGAATGAGAGCAGCAGCGGGACGATCAAGACCTCGGAGCTTTCGGCCATGGCCTTCTCGACGATCGAGCGGAGTTCGGCGGTCGCCTGGGAGCGGATCGGCTCCGGGGCGTCGTCGCGGACGGTCATATACTCGATGCGTTTGAAGGCCGTTTCCCTTTTCATCGTGGCGACGAGCGATGACATATCGGCTAGCCATTTGCGGTTCGATGCTTCGTCGACCGGGCCGTGCGCGACGACGATAACGACCTCGTTCTCGGGCGTGCCGCCAAGCGCCTTTGCACGGGCCGTGAGTATTTCTGCGACCTTAGGATGATCGTCTAGCGCGCTCGTCATCGTAACCGGGACCTTCAGGTCGATCGGCTTTGTGCCGTCGTAGGTCGAATGGGCGGAATGGCCTCCGCCGTGCGAACCGTGTCCGCCGTCGCCGTGGTCCATTTTGGCGAAGATTGCGAGATCTTTCGGGGCATCGGCACGCTGGCCGAGCAGGTATTCGGTCGAGGTGATCACCGTACTGTGTGACGAGATGAACAACGGCACGGCGACGATGCGTTCCACACCGCGTTCGACCAGTTTGTCAGCCGCGGCCTGTATCGTCCGGCGGCTCGCCATCCCGAACGCGACCTCGGCTGGATACACCTTATCCACTTCGGCCCTGACCTTTTGAACTTCTTCATTCCAGTTCGCCTTCCCGCCGTGGGCAAGAATAAGCACGCCAACTTTCGGATCAGGCGTTTGTGCGACGGCGGATGCGATGCCGAGGACCAATACTGCAATGGCGATTTTTATGATATTGAAAGTCATTTTCAACAAGTGTAGTTTCCGCGCCTATTCAGTGTCAAGGAGTTTAAGGGTCATAAACACACTATGTGGGTCAAGGATATAGTCCGCAAACGGCCCACACTCGGTGAAGCCGTGCGAGGCGTAGAGGCGACGGGCGGGTTCGAAGGCGGCCATCGATCCGGTCTCGAGGCTGAGGCGGTTGTAACCTCGTTGTTTCGCTTCATCGAGAATGTGCCGGAGCATCAACCGGCCTGCACCCTGCCCGCGAAACTTCGGATCGGTCCGCATCGATTTGATCTCGGCATGCGTCGGATCGAGTTCTTTCAAGGCTCCGCAGCCGACGAGTTCGACCCCGTTCCATATACTCCAGAATGAGATGTCGGGCTTCTTTAGTTTCTCGAGATCAAGCGCGTGCACGCTCTCGGGCGGCGAATGCCGGTTCATCTCGCGCAGATGATCGGCGAGAAGCTCAGCGATCTCTGGTGAGGTCAGGTCGTCGGGATGGATGGTGAAGCCGGGCATTCGTTTCAGAGGCTCCCAGTCGAAGTCCAGAATAATCTTCCTTGGCGGCTTGCCGCTATGATGAGCGGAAGGGCTTGCCCTTCCGAAAGTTGCCTCACCCCTAAGGGGTGGAGGCTGTGCCTCCGACTATCTCGAGTACCACTGGATCTTCTTTATATCCATTTCGATCGGTTCATCATCAAGCAGCGGCTTTCGAAGCCAATATCTGGCACTTGAATATTTGTAGTCCTCAGGTCGTTCGGCCAAACCCTCATCCACCGGATTATTGTGAATGTAGTTCACTTTCTGCATGAACATTGAT
>JAJNPX010000369.1 GCA_021155145.1 Acidisarcina sp.
CAACGCGATACTTCGCGAAAAAGCCGGCTATTCCGAACTCGTAGTGACACCGGAAGGCTTCGTCAAACAGAACAGGATAGAGCTGAAGAGGGCTTTGGATGTGCGCGAGCCTATCGTCGAGGCGTTCGTTGATCTGATCACGTTCGGAAATCTCGACTACATCCGCAAATGCGAACGGCCGGATTGCATCCTCTACTTTTACGATACGACAAAGAACCACAGGCGCCGGTGGTGCAGTATGTCGATATGCGGAAATCGTGCAAAGGTCGCGAAGTTCTACGAGAAGCAAAGATCGAAGACATCGAGTGAGTGATCGCCTGACGCAAGATCTCGGTTGCTTAGTAGCGGCCCGCTCCTAACCCCGATCCTTCTTGAACAAGTAGAGCAGGTAGCCGGCGGCCGTGAACCGGTGATGATCACACTAAGCAACCTACGGCATCGCGAGATTTGGTTATTTCGTTGTTTTCTTCTCCGGCATTTAGCCGACCATTGTCACGGCCGCTGCAAGGAAATTTGCGAGATTATGCGACAGTATCGGCAACAGAATGCTGCGGGTTCTCATTGCTATCCACGCCCACACGAACCCACCGATCCCAGTCTGGACAAAGTAGATCGGCTCGAAACTGACCGATAGGTTCTTATCGAGCGTAAGAGCGTGCATGAAGCCGAATAGCACTGCGGTGATCAGGACCGCAGGATTACCGATCACGGGAATCCGCTCCCTTAACGACACCAAGAGAAGTCCGAGCAGGACTGCCCGGAACATCAACTCTTCGTCGAACCCCGGCATCGTGAGCTGGAAAAGCAGCGTTTCGGCACTGAATTCGCTCTTTCCCGTTGCGTAGGCCACGGCGGTGGCCAACACGACTATCGCGATGGCTGCCGCCAGCGGAGCGCGAAAGGCGCCTTCTGCCTGTTTGACCTTGACGAGATCTTGCTCGGCAAACAACGGGCGAAAGGCCAAATAACAAAGTATTCCGAATACAATCCCGAATAGCTTCCCCTCCCAGTTCCAGTTGCTTCCGAAAAAGTCGAGCGATGGGATAAGCCGCGGTAAAACCAGCACGAGTTGATAGGCGATAAATATCCCCGCGAAAAGTCCGATCCTAAGGATGGACCTCCGGTCTTTTGCATTTTGCAGCAGGAGGGCAAACGGAACAAGAATGCCTACTTGCATAAGGGCTTCGAGAAAGTATCGTGTCAACATTGATGAAGTGGACTCCTGTAATGTATTACAGCCTGCTCAAGACACCTTTATCAAGCAGACTCCGTCATGCGACTGAACGCAGATCCATTTCATTTGTGATTTATAAAGGCTGGCCTGGCGCGGCCGGACGGTTAAAGAGCGACACATGGCATGTATTGGTCACCCGTTTGAGGCACGTTCGGCTGATTCTCCCCGCGGCCTGTATCCGAGGACAGATATCCGGTACCGCTTGATCTTTTCATTCAGTGTGGATGGTTTCATGGTCAGCATCCTCGCCGCCTTGGTCTGATGGCCTCCGGACTTGAATAGCGCGAAGCGTATCAGGTCAACCTCGAACTTCCTGACCTGCTCCTCCAGATTGATCCACGACCCGTCGATGATGTCGGTTTGAAACATGTCACCATCGGCCTCTGCCATTTCGTCGATCTCCGTCGCGATCGATATCGCCAGAGCCTTCAGGATCTCCAATCGATTCTCGCGCCAGTGTTGGTCCAAGATTCTCCGTTTCGACACAATGCTTCTCTCCCGAATGTCAGGTGCCTAAGCGATCAGCCCTGTAAACTTGAGTTCAATCTGTCCGCGTAGTCCTTCGGAAGTTCGTTTCCGAAATACACCACTTCGCCCTTTTTGTTAAGGAAGACAACGGTCGGCGTCCCGATCACTTTGTAGCTCCTCGAAACAGACGTATCTCTGTCCTTCGCTACAATGTACTTGATACCGAAATCCTTTATCCCTTCAGCTATGCGGGCATCGCTTTCGCCGATGTTGATCCCGACTACAGAGACACCTTTTGGCTCAAACTCAGCGGCCAGGCGGTTGATGTGAGGGGCCTCTTCCTTACAAACCGGACACCAGGCGGTCCAGAACACGAGTACCGCAGGTTTGCCCCCTAGATCCTTTAATGAGATCCTGCTGCCGTCTGTCTTTTCAAGGTCGAACTCCGGCGCGAGCTGCCCGATCGATGTCCCGCGCGCCGGTTCGTTTCGTGTACTGTTAGCCTCGGCGACAGACGGCTTTACGGCGCCTGAAGTTCCGCAGCCCGAAAGAACGGACATTCCAAAGATCAATAGAACTACCAATTTCCCGATCATCCAAAAATTATTCATTGCAACTAACTCCTATATAAATCTCTGCCCCGCCTGGACAAGTAAGTACTGTGCGATAAGTATCATGGCAACGCCGAAGCCGATCTTGATCTTCGACATCCAGCCGCCGGATCGCGGCAGCAACGACATAGCTCCGCTGAACGTCCCCAAAACGATCATCAAAGAGCCCATGCCGAGGGCGAAAACGAAAAGGACCATCGTTCCGAAAACGACATTTCCCTGAGTCCCGACGTAGGCGAGCGTGGCTCCCAGTGCCGGCGCCGTGCACGGGCCAACGACCAGGCCGGATGAAGCTCCGATCAAAAGAGCAGACAAATAACCTTTACCCTTCCGGTCCGGGTTCCACTTGGACAAAAATTGGGGGGCCTGGATGGAGAAAACATCGAACATCGAAAGGGCGAGCAGGAGGATAATGTTTGCCACAACGATATAAGTCCACGGACTTGATGCCCACGAGCCGAACAGCGTCCCGGTCAAACTGGCAAACGCGCCTAGCGCCGCGTAAACGATGCTCATACCGATCACGAACAGCACCGATAATTGGAATCCCCTCAGATTGAACTTTGGTGCAAGCTCGCCCGCTTCGGCTTGGCTTGCAGCGGTCCTTCCGCCGATAAATCCGAGCTGGATCGGGATCACCGGATACACGCATGGGGTGAAACTTATGAGGAGTCCCGCAACGAAGGCTGCCGGAAACGCCATCAGCGAATTTCCAGCCAGATAAGAATTAAGATCGCCTACTATATTTTCCATTGTTTCTCGGACCCCTTGGGTTGCTCAGAATCTTGAAAGGAATGGGAGAGTGTTAAGCCGGTAATCATTCACGTCTGAACGATCCCGCCAAAACGCTCTCCCGGTTTTTACCGGAAAAGTCCCTTGTCCCGGTAAAACTGATGAAACTCTATTTCAGCGCCCCATTGAATGCGGCAACATAATCGTCCCGGTTGTAGTTCATAGCGGTCTTGAAGGTTTGCTTCTTCCCTTTGAAAACGGCGACGGTCGATGTCATTTTCTTATTGGCCTCGAAAAAGCTGCTCAAGCCCAAAGACTTGGCCTTGGCGGCGGCCTGGGCGGTGGTCTCGTCGTTCGTCACATCGAACATGACGAAGTTGATCTTGCCATCGTACTCCTTCATCAGGCCCATCATGATCGGTTCTACTTTTTGGCAGGCCGAACACCAGTCGGCTCTTATAATTGCGACGGTCGCCTTCGTTTGGGCAAATGCGGCGACGGCTGAAAAACTAAGCATCAACGCGACGGACAACGCTACGGCTGAAATTCTCTTCATTTTTTTCTCTATCTCCTTGCTGAAAATTTTGTGATTATGGAACAGACCTCTTCTCGGTGTTCGTGGAGTAATACCCGAAAGGCCTGAGGATATTCCCAGCCCTTGGGGAAATCTCAGTTCTGCGAGATCTCTCAGACAAAAAAACTTTCTTCCTCAGGGGAATAATTGGGCGCTCCAGTTGTATCCTTATGTGGGAAGTATGGTCCACGGAGGTAAAGCGCGTACCGAATGTTTGGAATCAAGTGGCTCGAGACTAAAGAGGATAAGTGGAAAGATTTTGAGACGGAGGCTATGCCACATATGGCGAGCCTGTTTCGAGTCGCGATCTGGCTGACAAGGAACAAGGATGAGGCGGAAGACCTTGTCCAGGAAACTTTTGTGCAGGCACTGAAATCCTTCCACCGGTACCAGATCGGAACGAACTGCCGGGCTTGGATGACGACGATAATGTACAACCTGAATCTGAAGCGTCTTCAAAAGGCCCGCCGAATGATGATCGTGGACGACCCGGAAGAAAAACTGGCGGAGACGCTTCCGTTCGAGCCGGAGATCCCACAGACGGTAACGGATGAGGAAGTCATCAGGGCTTTGGAGAAGGTTTCGGAAAGCTTCCGTCAGGTCGTCATCTTATCGGATATCGAAGAGTTTTCTTATAAGGAAATATCATCGATCCTGGGTGTGCCGATCGGGACAGTAATGTCGCGGCTGTCGCGAGGAAGAAAGGCCTTGCGGCTTGAACTGGCTGATTATGCCCGCAAATATGGTTTTGGCGATAACCAAAAAAACGCCGCTAATTGAGAGGTAACAGAGTATGCAATGCAGAGAATTTGGGGAAATTTCAGAGGCCTATTTGAGCGACGAACTCCTGGTCGAAACGTGTATTCAGGTTTTTAGACATCTTGAGAACTGTCGGAAGTGCCGGGAGGACTTTGCGGCAAAACGCGAGCTCCGGCAGAAGATCCGAACGGCGGTGAAAAATTCGCACGAGTTTCAGCTCGATCCGATTTTCGCCAATCGATTAAATGCGGATCTACAAGAAATGGCACTCCACAAAAGCAGCTGGCACACTATGCTTTTCGCGAATAGGCTTCTGATTCCCGCTGTAGCAAGCCTTTTGCTTGCTTTAACTTTCGGATTTCTCCTTCTCGGCGGGTCTGGACGATCAACTGAGCTTGCGCTTTCCCCGGATGTCATCGCCAAAGGGCTGACCCAAATATCGCTGAAGGCTGTCGGAGACCATAAAGATTGCGCTTTGGAAAAACTGCAGCAGTGGGAGAAGGCGTCCAGTAATGACTATGCAGAAAAGGCGGTGTACACCGAAAAGGTTGCAAAGCCTCTGCAGGCGAGCCTCTCGTCAGATATCGAGATGCTTCACGCACACGACTGCATTTTCGAAGGCAAGAAATTCAAACACGTCATCTTGCGAAAGGGCGGGCATATCGTCTCCGTCTTTTTCGATAAGGATAACGTACCGTCATCCGGCCCGGCTGGAAACTCTCCCATTATCTCTGAAATGGAAAACGGCCTCCAGGTGGCAAGTTTCCAAAACGACAACCAAGCCGTTTTTGTGGTCTCGGACCTGCCTGAGAATGACAACCTTACCATTGCCCGTACACTCTCGCGTTCATGGCATAACGTTCAGGTCTGATCATCAGGAGAAGATCTTTGGTCGAAAGAAGCTGCCGAGGTTGTCCCCGGCAGCTTTTCTTCACTTGATCCGTTGACGGTCACTTCGATGTACTGTCCCGAAGTACCGGATTGGTAAAGAATACAAATCCGAAAAAGACCGCGAAGAGCGCATAAATCAATGTAAGCAGCCAAATCGCATGAAACGGCGGCGAGTTCAATGAAAATTTCGTGAGTGCTAATGCCCCGACAGCGAAATGCAGAAAATTACCGATGGCTAACGGGCGAGAGTAAATCCCGCCGATCAAAACGGCCTTTGCCATCCAGTTCGTCATCGCAGATCCAAGGTATAGGGCTCCGGCCATTTGGGCAAATAGAGCCATTGGGCCGTCCGCAGCGACTTGAACCGAAGCTAAAACCTCATGCGGAAAAAACTCTAGTAGAACTCCTGTTGCTGCCATAAAAAGGGCGCTCAACATCATTAGCAATTTTGAATTCTTCATATTCTTATCTCACCGGCATCATATATTGAACAAGTAATAGGAACGCTCGGCCCTGTTTCCCTGATCCGTCAGAAAGTGACAACTAACCTCGTGTTTTTTCTGCCAATTCCACGGTATTGCACTGCGGTCAAGGTGATGTGAGTGCGATTCTTGGTCCGTGGGCTCCAAGACAAAGATACCGGCCCGGCGTTCCGTGTTGGTTGGCGGGATCAACGCTGTCGCGTTCCCCATCATTGAGCGAAGACCCGGGAAGTTCATTGTGCGTTGAGGAAATTTTCAACCTTTCGTGCGGTCAAATCCGACTCGATAAAGGCCAATATCCCGCTGGAAGGAGCCACAGAGTCTTCTCAAATGGCTCCTTCATCCCACGGGATCTTCGCCTTTTTATGCAGCGGCCTTTTGCCATTTTGCTGGTTGAAAAGCGTCGTCGAGCGGCGTTTCGGCGAGGTGATTCGTATAGTTTGAAAGCGTCTTCATTCCGACCACCAAGATCACTTCCAAAATATTTTGGTTCGTGTATCCGGCCGCGAGAAATGCGGCCTTCTCTTCGTCAGAAACAAACCCGCGATTGTCCGTAACCGTCTGAACAAAAGTTCTGAAGGCTTCCAGTTTCGCATCGCCGATCGAACGATCCTCGCGAACGGCCTGAATCACATCCGCCGGCAATTTTTGCATAGATGAGATCGCCGTATGAGCGGCAACGCAGTAGTCACAATTGTTTGTGACACTCGCACCGATCAATGCGATCTGCCGCTCGAGAGGCGTAAGTGTAGTCTGATCGACGAGATCGCTAAGCGCCAGATACGCCTGTAGTATTTCGGGCGATTCTGCAAAGACACCCATCAAATTTGGAACGAAGCCCAATTTTGATCTAACCTGACCCAGGATCTCCGCCGATTTCTCCGACGCGCTTTCTATCGTATGAACCTTAAATGACATTGTTTTTCTCCTACTTTGTTTTATTTCTGTTATTTAGCCTGCGACATAATTCGCAGCTCCTTTGCAGTCGGAAAACTGCCTCCGACGCCCCATTGCCCTTCGGGGACATCCTCAACGATCACCCAGGTGACGGGCCGAAGGCCTTCACCTTCAACTGACACAATGGCGTCCGTAACCTTTTGGACCAACTCCTTCTTCTGATCAGCAGTAAGATATCCGCTGATCCCTTTTAACTGTGCTAATGGCATTGCATGAATTCTCCCAACTTATTATGGACTAACCAGTCCATAATGGAGTTTAGGACTAGAGAGTCCATAATGTCAAGGCGGGAAGGGAAGTATTTTAGAATTAGTTCAGGGAGGCCAGTAGGGTATCCACAACGGCTCTAAGCTGGCGCCGCTTTGCTCCTGCCTTGACCATCGTTTTCAAGCCGCTCATATTGCATACCAGAAAGTACGCGAGTGAATGCGCGTCCTTTTCGCTGGAGATCTCGCCGGCCTCTTGGGACTTCTCAATGGCCTTGAAAAAAACCGATTCAAACTTTTTCACGCCACCCTTCGTTAAGGCTGCGATCTCGGTATCTCGTTGGGCAAACTCACTCGCGGTATTCATTAGAAAGCAGCCCTTCATACCGAGGTCTGTGGGGGCCTGAGCAACGATCTCCATGAACGTGTTCCTGATGAACTCGATCCCTGATGGCGTTGACTCAAGACGCGTAGCCATGTTGGCCGCCATGCTGTCGGTATAGTGGTTCAGGGCGGTTGAGAATAGCTCAAGTTTCCCCCCAAAAGCCTGGTAGAAGCTGCTCTTGGAAAGGCCCATCGTGTCGATCAGATCCTGCAGAGAAGTTGCCTCGAAACCTTTCTCCCAAAATACATCCATCGCCTTTTCAAGGGCGACATTCTTGTCAAATTCCAAAGGTCTTGCCATGACCTGATTATAGTCGATCAGGACCGTATAGTCCAGAACTTTTAGGAAACGCGAAAGTCATTGAAAAGGAACCGCAGATCGCCTCTCCGCAGCCCGGATCCGGCCGCACGACGGGACATTCAATGCTTATTGTTCGCGTCGGATCTTTTGCAGATTTTCAATTATCACTTCCGGCT
>JAJNPX010000385.1 GCA_021155145.1 Acidisarcina sp.
GTAAGCTGCGCTCGTGCCTCCGCCGGTCTTTTGCGCATACCATTCCCCATTTCGATAGACGGCAACGTCGGCTTTGCCGTCGGTGTCGTAATCGCCCGGTACCGGTATGTCGCCCTGCTGTCCCCAAATTCGAGGTTCGACCTGGCCATCGGAACTTCGCTTTATCCACCATACACCGTCGGATGCGCGGAAAATAGCAAGGTCGTCGCGAAGGTCGCCATCGTAATCGGCCGGGACAAGCATATCGCTGCCGACACCCCACCAGTCAAAGTTGAATCCGCCAGTGCTGTTTCTCGTTATCCAGAGCCCGTCGCGGAAAACCGTCTGGTCGTAGCGGCCGTCGCCATCGAAGTCGCCGGGCACCGCAATATCACCCGCCTGACCGAAAGGAACGATCTCGAAACCGCCGGTCGTCTTGAGGATATACCAGGCCCCATCAGATTCGCGGTAAAGCGCGGCGTCGGGATTTCGGTCCCCGTCATAGTCCCCGACGACGGGAATATCGCCATTACTTCCCCAGGGCCGGGCCTCAAAGAGAAACCCGTTGCTCTTGAGAATGTAGAATACGCCTCCGGCCGGGTCATTTCCTCTGAAGACCGCGGGATCGGTCTTGCCGTCACGGTCATAATCGGCCGGTACCGGGATGTCCTGGCTGGCTCCCCAGCCGTAGGCGAAGAAGCTCTGCTGAGAGCCGAAAATATACCAGTTGCCTTCTGACGGGCGATAGACAGAGAAGTCCGTTATGCCGTCGCCGTCAAAGTCAGCCCGAGTATCGCGTTGGACGGAGTTAAAGCTGCAGCCATAGCTTCCGACGACCTTGATGTCGTCGACATTCCAGCCGGTGGCGGCGGTGTTGTTGTCGGCTCCGAATCGCCACCTGAAACGCACATTTTGCCCGCTGGCAGAGGCCTGTATGACCGCCGTCGACGTGATATAACCGCCTGAATTGCCGCTCCAGGCATTTCGAAGTTCGATCGGATTCCCGGTGCTGTCGCCGAGAATGCCGTTATAACCGCCCTCTACAAAGAATCCGCCGTTGCCTGCGATATCCTGAAAACCTCCGCCGTTAATGCTGATCTCGAGCACTCCGCCATCCCATCCGGCCTCGGTGTCAAATTTGTTCTTGAACGATATCGTCGCCGCATTTGCCTGGATCGGGATGAGAGGAGAGGTGATGCTGGTTCCGCCGCCGACCGTCGTCGGGTCGAGGGCAAATGCCGAGTTCGGAGCGGAGTTGGGGCCGGTCGCAGACGTGACAAATGCAGTGCCGCCCGCCTCGGTGCTCACCGTCCAGTCATTCGGAAAGGCCGGAGCCGTGACACCGTCAAAATTCTCGGTATAGGTCGTCACCGGAACCCCGATGGTTACCTGCCTGCTGAAGCTCACCGGGCCGAGGCTGCTGGTAACGTTGATGGTCAGGTCGAGGACGTTGCCGCACAGCGTACCTGCCGGAACGGTAAAGTTTATCTGATTGCTGGCCGAGCCGTTGTGCGCGATCGTGCCGTATGCGACCGTGCTGCCGCCTACGATCGTTACGCTCACTCCCGTTGCCGCATTTCCGGTGGCATTCTCGAGCGGCACGGTCACGCGGATCGGTTCGCCCGGTTCCGGGTAGCCGTCATTGTCGCCCGACGCATCGGAGATCGTGATACCCGGCTGAGTAAGATTCGGAAGGTCAAAAGCTTCGGTTACCCGTGCCGTGCCGTTACCCGAACCCGGATTGAGAATCACGGCCGAAGCACCAAGCCCGCGGACCGCAAATCCCGCCCATATATCGCGGACGTCATCAGCCTCACCGCCCGCGAGGGCAGCGGCGACGATGGCGTCACGCGAGTCGATGAATGTCGGGTTGGCCGGGGCCAATTTCATGCCGTCCGTGACGTGCTGCAGGATCCGGCGATTACCGATATCCCAGCCCAGCCGCTGGATGTACCGATACCGGACCTCCCAAAGCATGCTGCTCCAGATTTCACCCGCCGCGTGCACCTGGTCGGCCGTCGCGTTAAATGCGGGCGCGAATGCACCGTCATTCAAACTCTGTTGTGTCGCATCGACATCCTTGAAGGTAAGCGGGTTATGCGGCCGGTTATTTGGCCCGCCCGTAGAGGTGATCACCGCTTTTGGAAAGCGGCGAATGCCGTAGTACGCATTGTTCAGTTCATTCCCGACACGAAGTCGATAGGTGTCGTATGCGCCGGTCGTATAGATCCCGTTCGGGTCGTCGGCCGCGGTGCTGAGCAGCGCGTGGCCATAAAAATCGCTCCACCCCTCGCCCATTCCGCGGGCCATATTTCCGGACAGCCCTGCCGAGTTGCCGTGAAGGCGGTTTGACAGCCCGTGGGTGATCTCATGTACCACCACATCGGCATCGAGGTTTCCGTCAAAATCGGGCGTCGGCACCGTCCACAGGAACATCTGCATTCTGGGTCGGAAGCCGTCCGGAGGCGTTCCGAAGTTTGCGTTGTTGACGCCGACGCAGTCCTGCCCCTCGGCCGAGATGCGGTCGTTGCCTTGCCCGCCGCGGCCAAAATTATCGTGCTGGAAATTTCCCGCCTGTTCCGTGAAACCGAGCCTATATAATTCGTCGTGATAGCGGTTGGTGATGTAAAAAAGCTGCGTGACCGATGCACGCTGAAAGTCGATCTGAGCGTGGGGCTGGACGATCTCATTGCATACGCCCGGGGTCGTGTCGCCGGGAAGCGAAGCCACAGGCTCGCCGGCGGGT
The DNA here is from genome assembly GCA_021155145.1 of Acidisarcina sp. Lineage (GTDB taxonomy): Bacteria > Acidobacteriota > Blastocatellia > Pyrinomonadales > Pyrinomonadaceae > OLB17. The sequence goes on from JAJNPX010000385.1 coordinate 2,726, forward strand.
ACAGGTGCGTCGCCCTGATTCGCTATCGGGTTCGAAGGGATGCCCGGATTGATCGGGAAATCGAAATTCCGTCCGGCGCTTATGACCATCCCGTTCGAAGCATCGACACCATCCGTCGTGTCCCGGTCGAGCCCCGCCTGCACCGCATTTCCATCCGTGCTCGTCCCACCGTCCGTGATCCAGCCGTTATTGTTAAAGGTGTACGGCGGCTCATTACCCACAATGGACAACAGTGTCCTTGGGATCGCCGCGCCCTGAGCGCCGTTCGGAGACGTCGGCCCCGGCGTGAGCGGGAACGGACTATCGGCGACGTTGATCATCGCATTCGGGTTGACCCATACCTTGTATGTGGCCGGCTGGGTCTGATCTTCGGATATGTTCTTTCTCCACAGGACGGTCCCAGAGTTTGCGTCCACGACAATATAGAAAGCGTTCAACGGTTTCCAGATCAGCAAGCTCCATGCGGGTACCGCGACGCCCGGTTCCGTCTGAAAATATACTTTTCGTGCGACCGGGTCCCACTCGCCGTCGCCAAACGAATAAGCGAGGCCAGCCTTGTCCATCTGCCGTTCAGCGTAACCGCCCTTTGGCGTGTAGCCGATGTTCGCCGCTGCGATCGCAAATGCGTCCGACGGTTTTCCAAAGTCGTCGGAGACACTATCATCTACTCCCGCTGCGAGGTTGTTTATCACCCTGACGAGACTGCCGTTTTTCCCAAATCCGGCCCTTACCTCGCCGCCAAACACCGGTACGCCCCGGAGTTCCTGCTCGAGCCGGACAAATGCCATCGGGCTCTCCGGGTTCTTATAGTCCGCTTTCAAATTAAGTTGGCCCACCTGATCGCTTCGAATACCGAAGAGTGACGAGTTCTCTCCGATGAAGCGTCTCAAAACTTCGCTTCGGGAATCTCCGCTGGCCGCGGCCAGGGCATTCTTGCCCATTTTCACATCGGGGGAGATCACCTCAGGCACGCGGCTTTCACGGCCGTATACCACCTTCAGACTCGCCACCTTTGACCTAAGCGAATTCTCACCGCGGACGAACTCATCCCGCAGGTCGGCGGCCGACGAGGCCGAGCGGCCATGCGCATCCCGCAGCATCGCGAGCGTCTTATACGCCTGCTTGTCCGAACGAATATCGTAGTTCGGGCGGTCGGGATCAGCGCTCTTTGTCTGAACGATCAGCCCCGATCCGGAGCGATTTGCCTCGGTTTCAAAAAAGACCGGCAAAACCGCAAGGGCAGCGATCAGGGCAAGGACAAAGACCGTCGCAAAAGAGCGACCGCGAAAGGAGTAGGGCGAGTTCTGCATTTTTTATAGGGCCTCCGAAAGCATGTGATTATCGGACAAAAAGAGAGCAGCCGATCTAACCACATTCCTGTGAATAAATAACAAATTGACTCAGAATTTTGGGTTTAGGGCAAAATAAACGCTTTTCTTGCAGAAAGCGTTCACGGACACAGCCTGTCTTCATAGCCCTAAAGCGAAAATATTGGTTTGCAAGCTACGAAGCGAGGATTCAAAATGTAATCATCACAAAGAGTTGCGTTTCGTGTCAATCTATTTCGCCGTAATGCGTACTCTTGGATTCCCGAAATGGACGATATTTTCGGCCCCACCGGCCTTATTTCCAGATATCACAAGAATTACGAGTACCGCGAAGGCCAGGTGAAAATGGCGAACGAGATCGCGGCGGCTCTCGCCGAAAAGCGTCACTTGATCGTCGAGGCCGGTACGGGAACAGGGAAGACGCTGGCGTATTTGATCCCGGCGATCGCGAAGGCCACGAGCGAAAAACGCCGCATTGTCATCTCGACCGGGACAAAGAATCTGCAGGAGCAGCTAATGGAGAAGGACATCCCTTTCCTTCAAAAGGCCCTGCCGAAGAAGTTCTCCGCGGCCTATATGAAGGGCCGGAACAATTACGCGTGCATCTATCGAGTGAAAAAGGCCGAGACCCAACCGATACTGGACGGCCTTGACCAGATCGGCCAATTCGAGGCGGTCCGCCGCTGGACATACGAGACTCAGACGGGCGACCGCCGCGAGCTTGTCGATCTTCCCGAGGACCTTCCCTTTTGGAACCGGGTCAATGCCCGCGGCGATATTTGCATCGGTCAGAAGTGCCCTGAGTTCGAGCCGTGCTTTATAACGCGAATGCGTGCCCGTGCCGAGGAAGCCGACATCGTCATAGTCAATCACCATCTGTTC
>JAJNPX010000396.1 GCA_021155145.1 Acidisarcina sp.
AACTGATAACGATCACCAAGCTCTACACCGTATTCGATGTTTTCGATAACGAGGCAGATGCATTGGCGAGCTTTGGCTCCGCTAGTGAAGCGGCGGCTTAAGATACCAGGGCAAAGCCATATACACGTGCCGGTCGAATGAAGCAGTGTCCAACCTGTCGGAGTACCTATTCCGACGACACACTCCGTTATTGTCTCGCCGACGGGGCCGCTCTCAGCGACCTCGACAGCGACGCGGAGACCTTGCTGCGCCGCGACGGTCCTGCAACACTTCCCGCATCTAAAAGTTCAAGCTCGTCGTTCGTAAAGATCGCCATAGCCGTGATGGTTCTGGGAATTGTAGGGCTGATCGGTGCGGGGCTCGCGACGGTGCTCTATTTTGCAGGCAGTGGTTCCGACGGGCCCGTCATCTCACCGAGCCCATCCGCCACGCCCGACGCCGAAAAGGCCCGGCTTGAAAAGGAACTCGAAGAACTGCAGAAAAAGCTTAATGAGGTAAATACGACGTATCCGCAAGAGACCCCGCCAGGTTTCGAGAGTGACGAATTGCCGACCGCAACGGTCAATTCCCCGAACGACGGGTTCTTAGCTCTTCGCAGCGAACCCGATGCGGAAAGCGGCGACCGCCTGGCTCAGATACCTCACGGCACGGTGATCACGCTCCAAAACTGCGAGAACGAACGAGTCAAGATCGGCAGCCGGACGGGCCGCTGGTGCATGGTCACCTACCGCGGCCAGACGGGCTGGGTCTTCGATGCATGGCTCGTTTACTGATCATTACAACCGGCTGATAGAAAATGAAATTCCTGGGTTTGATAACTGTATTGATCGCGGCGACCGGCATTGTACCGGCGCAAGCTCCGACCCCGACCCCGACACCCACCTATGATGAACTTAGGTCACGCCTTGAGCGAGCCGAGACCCGGTTGAGAGACTGGGCAAACCTCGGGCGCTATGCGGAGGCGAACGCAAAGCTGGCGCCAGCCGCCAAGGGCGGGCCGCGCGTCGTCTTCATCGGCGATTCGATCACCGATTCGTGGAAGCTGGATGACTATTTTCCGGGCCGCGGATTCATAAATCGTGGGATCAGCGGGCAGACCACTCCTCAAATGCTGATCCGGTTTCGTCCCGACGTGATCGATCTGAAGCCGAAGGTCGTCGTGATCCTTGCCGGTACTAACGACATCGCCGGAAACACAGGCCCGATGACGCTCGAGGCTATCGAAGGCAACATTCGATCTATGGCGGAGCTGGCGGCCACTAACAAGATAAGGGTAATTCTGGCCTCGGTGCTGCCGATCAGCGATCACAACAAGAACGATCGCGGCGTGCCGATAACGCGCAGCATCGCTCGCCCGCCGGAAAAGATCCTGGCGCTGAACGGTTGGCTCAAGTCCTACGCTGCTCAAAATGGCCACATTTATCTCGATTATTTTACGGCGATGGCAGACGATACAGGTTCATTGCGCGCGGAGATCGCGAATGACGGCCTTCACCCAAATTCGGAAGGCTACAGGATCATGGCGCCGCTTGCGCTCAAGGCCGTCGAAGCTGCATTGCGAAAACGTTTGAAGCGGCAGATGTAAGGACCTATGTTACCCTCAGTTTACGGATCGGTATATGTTAAGCGGGTTTTCTTCGCCAAGGCGGGTGGTCATTACAGGTTTTGGATGCGTTACGCCGATCGGCATCGGGCGGGACGCATTCTGGGATTCGCTTGCTGCCGGCACAAGCGGGATCAGAGAGATCGAGAGCTTTGATGCTTCCGGTTTTGATGTTCGGATAGCCGGTGAGATACCCGAGTTCGACTGGCGTGAGCAGCTTAACCCAAAGGACCGCCAGCACGTCCCCCGCACCGTCCCTCTCGCACTTGCCGCCGCCCGCGAGGCAGTAGCAGATTCCGGCATCGACCCCGCGACCCTTACACCGGAAGAAAAGCGCCGCAGCGGCGTGATGCTCGGCACCGGCGGCGGAGGCCTCTCGTTTACCGAAAAGCAGTTCGGCTATTGGTTTTCGGGAAATGCGGGCAAAGGCAGTATCTACACCATTCCCGCATCCACACACGGCGGACTTTCGTCTGAGCTGTCGATGGTCTTCGGCCTTCATGGCCTGTCTCACGTTATTTCGACCGGCTGCACGTCATCGACCGATGCACTTTTTTATGCGGCCCAGCATATCGCCCTGGGGCGGCAGGACGTAATGCTGGCGGGCGGTGTAGACTCGCCGATCTCGCCGGGCATTCTCAAGGGCTTCGAGGTCATGACAGTTTGCACAAAAGAATGGAACGACGAGCCGAAACGGGCATCAAGGCCATTCTCAAAAGACCGTTCGGGGATCGTGATCGGGGAGGGTTCATGGATCTATGTCCTGGAAACACTCGAATCTGCCGAGCGGCGGGGCGTAAATATCTATGCGGAGATCGCCGGATACGGCGTGACTTGCGATGCTTATCATCGCGTCCGCCTCGAGGAGAATGGCGTAGAGCCCGCACGGGCGATGTCGCTTGCTATGCAGGACGCGGGCGTTACACCGGATGAGATCGACTACGTCAATCTTCACGCGACATCGACCCAGCTCAACGACCGGATCGAGACCCAGGCCGTCAAGCTCGCTTTCGGGCCGCATGCCTATGAGATCCCGATGTCCGGGACGAAATCGCAGATCGGCCATCCGCAGGGAGCGACGGGAGCCGCCGGCGTCGGGGCGACACTGCTCGCAATGAACCGCGGTATCGTTCCGCCCACGATTAACCTCGATATACCTGACGAGACCTGCGACCTCGACTACGTTGCCAACACGGCACGAGAACAGACCGTCTCGACCGCCCTGTGCAACTGCATAGGGTTCGGGTCAAAGAACTCTGCATTAGTGCTGCGATCCGTTTAGCGGCCTCCGAAGTAGCTTTTCCGGGTAATGTTTTTTCGCCTCACGATCCAGCCTGATGATCTCTTTTCTCCGCGACTTTGCGTCTCGGCGGTTCAAAAGTGCGCAAATGTATGAGAGCGTTCTGTTTGGCAGAACGCTCTCGGTAGGTATTCAATGGATGGTATAAAGGACAGGATATGACATCAGGGGTTTTAATAGTTCCCGAACCCTGATGCCGGAGGATAATAAAAGCGTCCGGAACTCCGAAAAGTCCGGGTATCGAAACGTTTCCGTGCCCCGCATTCCACACAAGCCTGGTACGTCGTACGTTCGCTCGTTATGGGCCGCGTCAATCGCTTGTGCTGGCAACCGAAGATCCTTCCAAAAACGCCGATCTTTCGGCCGGAAAGCTCCTCAGATGTGTCAATCGCGTTACCAGCGAACCCGTTCAATTCCGATACTGCCTGCATAACCTTTCAAACTCCTCACATTCCGAAGAACGCGTGTTCGCCTACATAAGTAGAACGTTCGTAGGGGAAAGTTTTGCACTCATTCAGATGATGGAACCCGGCCAAAAGTTTGCCTGCTCCATTTTAGATAAGTGCGCCTCATTTCCTCTTATTCCGTCATTTCGGTAAAATCTTCCAAATAGTTTCAGGAGACCTAAATGCCAAGACTTCTATTCACAGCATTTTTCCTCACTTTTCTCTTTACTAACGCGTATTCCTGGGACGATACAGGACACAAAATTACGGGATATATCGCCTGGCAGCGGATGAACCCGACCGCCCGGGAGAAAGTGATCAAGCTTTTGCGGTCCGCGCCGGAAGATTCACAGCTTTCGACCTTTTTCATGGCCTACGGGCCGCGGCCGGACGAGGCTAAACGCTTTGATTACTTCGTTTTCGTGCCGACATGGGCCGACGTCGTTCGCGATCGGGCATTTCCGGTCAGGTACGAGAAGTATCACAAGTCCAACTGGCATTACTCCGACACGTTTTGGCGGCAGGTGAACGGCAAGATCGAGTTGATAACCGAAAAGCAGCCGGGCGGACAAGGCGTAGCCAAGCTGATCGAATTCGACAAGGTCATGCGCGACGCCGCTGCCAAGGATAGTGAGAAGGCGATCGCGATAGCCTGGTTCCTGCACATCGGCGGCGACCTGCACCAACCGCTTCACACCTCAGGTCGCCATACCGACCGCGAGCCGAACGGAGATCAGGGGGGGAATTTCTTCCTGCTCACGCCTGAGGGCACGAAACGAGAAGATCAGGTAAACCTGCATTGGTTCTGGGATTCGATCGTGGGCCGCAATGTGCCGTTCCTGCCCTTTGACAACGAAAGCGACTACATCCGCAGGATCGCCGAATCGTATATGGTCCGCTACCCGTTCGATTCGTTAAAAGGTGGGCTGATGACCGGGAACTATCCCGGCTGGCAAAAGGAGAGCTTCGCTCTTGCGAACACGGACGTCTTTCGTTCGGACCTGAAACGCTTCGAAACGCCCACCGACGCCTATCGCCGCAATGCTTACGCGGTCTCAGAGCAAAGGCTCGCGATGGCGGGATATCGAATGGGCGAGACGTTGAACGAGATCTTCGGCAAATGACCCCACACGAAACGCTCGAATATTTCAAAAAACGAGAAAGCGAAATGATCGACGCGATCCGCGAGATCGTCGAGATAGAATCGCCGTCGTATGACGTCGAGCGCAGCAAGACGGTGGTTCGGTGGATAGAGAACGAGGCGAGAAAGGCCGGGCTTGACCTTGATATCGAGCGCGTCGCGGCCGAAGACTTTGGCGAACATCTCGTCATCCGCGCCTTTCCTGGCGATGCAAAGCCGTATCTCCTCCTCGGCCACAGCGATACGGTGCATCCGGTCGGCGCGAACGAACAGAACCCTACACGTATCGAGGGCGACAAATTCTATGGCTGCGGCATCTTCGATATGAAATCGGGCATCGTGCTGATGCTCGAAGCGTTGCGATACTTTGCCGAGACGGGTCAACGGCCGTCACGGCCGATCACGATCTTTCTGTCGTGCGACGAAGAGGTCGGCAGCTATTCGGGCAGGCCGGTGCTCGAGAAAGAAGCGGCAAATGCGGAGGCGTGCCTGGTGTTCGAACCATCCGCTGCCGGTCGCGTAAAGACCGGCCGCAAGGGCACCGGAATGTATGTAGTGAAGGCTATTGGCGTGCCCGCCCATGCAGGACTTGACCCCGAGAAGGGCGCAAGCGCTATCCTCGAGCTCTCGCGTCAGATCGAGCGCCTGAATTCGTTCAACGATCTCGAAGCGGGAACAACCGTAAACGTCTGCACCGCTCGCGGCGGGACAACGACCAATGTGATCCCCGAACACGCGGAATGTACGGTCGATGTGAGATTTTCGTCGATGGCCGAGGCCGCGAGAATGGACGCCGCGATCAAAGCATTGAGGCCGTTCGACGAGCGGGTGTCGGTCACCGTTCTTGGCGATGTGAACCGCCCCCCGATGGAGCGGACCGATGCGGTCGTCGCGTTGTATGAAAAGGCGCGAGCGGTCGCCGCGTCATTCGATTACGACCTCGGCGAAACCCAGGTAGGCGGCGCGTCCGACGGCAACTTTGTCGGCGCCCTCGGCGTCCCCGTCCTCGATGGCCTCGGCATCACCGGCGACGGAGCCCACACGCTCCACGAGCACATTTTGGTAAGCGATATTGCAAATCGCGCGGCGTTGATCACAAAGTTGGTATCCGGATAGTTCTCAAAAGTGTTATGTCCTGTCCCTGTTCTCAATTCTTGCCGATCGAACTGGACCGGGAAAGTGTCCGCAAGCGCATAAACAAATCGCGACGACTTAAACGAGAGCTGGAATTATTAGCTAAAGATGATAGCGGAGAGCACAAACTTTTTAAGTGCCCGAAGTGCGGAAAATTCTGGCAGGCAAGCAGAGCTTGGAGTTGGGGAAACGAAGAGTATCTGTTTGAAACTCCGTCGATCGATCCAGCGGAGTGGACTGCATTGCCTTTTGAGCAGCCTGACGAGCTTATCGTTTTCTCTGCGGTAATGCGTGACTACTATGAGAGGAACTCGTTCGAAACGACGAATACACCGTGCCGACAGGAGTCTTGCTCAAATTTCGCGATCAGATACAGTGTTTTGTGCGAGGAGCACCATATAGCCAAACTGCAGGATGGCAGAGGCCTGGTATCCAGGCCCGTCGGTCGCAGACTGCCATTCTATAAGTAATCAGGGGGCGCATCCTGTCCGGTGATGGGCGCGGTCTTCAAAACC
>JAJNPX010000408.1 GCA_021155145.1 Acidisarcina sp.
CGTGTGAATTTCAGGCCCGCAAGGCCAGAAAGGATGCCGCCGCCATTGTAAAGGACCTGACTGACGATCGGACCACCGAATATGATGCCCGCAAGAGCACCGTAATTGATCAGCGTTCCCTTTCCCTGGTTCTCCATCGCGTGTCTGGCCGCGACGTGGGCGATCTCATGTGCCATTACACCGGCGAGTTCGGCTTCGTTTTCCGCAGCCAGGATCAAACCTTTATTTACAAAGAAAAATCCGCCCGGCAGAGCGAAAGCATTCACCTCGTCACTGTCGATCACCTTTATCGTAAACGGGACCTTTGCATCAGAATGAAGCACCACATTCTGTCCGACGCGGTTCACATATTCCGTGACGATCGGATCGTCGACCATCTTGGCCTGCTGTTCGACTTCCATTGCCAAACGCCGACCGATAGCGATCTCCTTGTCCTGCGAGCCGCCCAGCCACCCGAAAAACTTGTCGGTACCCGAATTTATCTTTCGCTTTCCTATCTGATTCGGATCTTCCTTTGTCGAAAGCGGTTTGGTCGAGGCCTCTTTCTTCTTATCATCGTTCTTTTCGTTGCCTTTTGCGTCCTTCTGGTCATTTTTGGCGACCGATTCGTCCGCCTTTTGCGCCACTGCCGGATTGGGCATGCCCACGAACCCGGCGAGCGCTAGGATGGCTATCAACATTAACGACAAGAACCTGTTTGAATATGAAACTCGCACCTTTGGCCTCCGTAAAACTTTCTGATCGTGCTGTCTACCGATGGTAATCCGTATCGCAGTGATAAATCAATGACAATATGATGCCGTGACCGCCAAAATAGTTGCGCCGGAGTTGGCTTATTTCTTTTATCGCAGCCCGCATACGGGCGGATTCAAAAATGCTTGGTTTTAACACGGTTAAATGCTACACTTTCTATAGTTGCGGGCCATTGAGGTCCCGCGACAAGCGGGTTCTGTTTCGGTCCGCTTCCAGGCTCCAAGGTCTCACGCGTTCGCACCCACCCTCCGGTCTCGAATGAAAAGAATCAACGAAAAGGTCAAGGACATCGTTGAAGTCCGCAAGTTTGTTAGCTTGCAGGACTTTACGCAAGATCCGAGCGCCACCCTCGCGGCGTACCATTTTACCGACGCCACGGCCGAGCTAATGGTAAAGTGGCTCGACCGGATCGTAGAATTACAGGAGAAAAAGGGAAATGCACTGGCCCTGGCCGGGTATCGGGGCGTCGGAAAGAGCCATTTCCTCGCGACGCTCTCGGCGATAGTCAGCCAGCCCGAGCTCAGGACCAAGATAACCGATTCGCACGTCGCCTCGGCCGCTCAGGCACTTCTGCGGCGTCGTTATCCGTGCATCTTCATCCGTCGCGGTACACGGCCGACGATCCTCGAAGAACTTCGCGATGGCGTCGCCGCCGCATTCGGGCTCGATGCGGGGTCGCTGCCTGAACGAGTGTTCGATATCCTTTCGCTGGTCAAGGCCCGGTCGGGCGACATCCCGTTTCTCGTACTTGCGGACACTGCGATCGAGCGCGGCGCGCGAGTGACGAGGGACGATGGCGACCTGCTTGCCGAGATCGCCGAGGCGGTAAAGGCGATGAATGCGTTCATCGGCGTCGCTCTCGACGATGATATTGCGGGTGCCGATGGGTCGAATGCAGCAATCGTTCGCTCGTTCAATATCGACTATCTTGATCAGGAACACCTGTACAAGGTCGTCGATTCGTACGTTTTTCCCAAGAATCAACAGCTTCGGCCGATACTGCATGACGTTTACGAATATTTTCGGGCCGTGATGCCGACCTTTAGATGGAGCGAGCAAAGGTTTACGTCCCTTTATCCGCTGCATCCCGTGATACTCGACGTTGCCCCTTTTGTTCGTTTGTACGTGCACGATTTTGCCCTTTTGGGTTTTGCAGCCGAGGCGGGTGAGCGGATACTCGGCAGGCCGGCAAACTCGTTGATCGCGCTTGATGAGGTATTTGACAGCGCTGAGGCAGAGCTGAGAAAGGTAGAGGACCTGCACGAGGCCTTTTCGGCATATGACAGATTGAACTCGGATGTCGTTGCCAAGATCCCAGTGATGCAGCGGCTCCAGGCAAAGCTCATCCTCAAGGCACTTCTGATATTGTCACTCGAAGGTCAGGGAACAACCGTTGGGGAGATCAGCTCCGGGACCCTCATCTTCGACGAGAGCGACCCGAAAAAGGCGAACAAGACCGTCGAAGAGATCATTCGGATGTTTGCGGCCGCCGTGCCCGAAGACGTGCGTGTCTATGCCGATGAGGGACGCGAGGTACGTTATGGCCTAAGGGTCAGCGGCAAGGATAATTTCAACAAGCTTCTTGAGGAAACGGCCGCGGCGGTGGAGGACAAGTCGGTCGAAGAAGTTATCCAAAGGGTCTTTCACGACCGATTTCACGACAGCACGTTCGTGAACCCGGACAACACGAAAAAGTTCTCGATGGAGTGCCATCTCCATTGGCGAGGCGGGCTGCGACGCGGTCGCGTTTTATGGCGCGACATGAGGCCTGAATCGACGGCCGACGCTCAGCCGGGCCTCACCGACCCGCACGATTGGGAGGTCGTGATCGACCGAACGAAAGAAGAGGCCGAGGCAGTTACGGCCGGCGACCTACCGAGGGCTATCTGGAAGGCCGCGGAATTGACGGCAGATGAGATCGCCGCGGTGAAGCGGTATCACGTACTTT
>JAJNPX010000436.1 GCA_021155145.1 Acidisarcina sp.
CCGCCGCCGGCCGATGCCTTGAGCATTATGGGGTAACCGAAACTCGACGCAGTCTCTCTGGCGTCGTCAAAGGAACGGAGCGGTGTTGTGGTTCCCGGCACTACCGGAACCCCTGCCTCGATCGCTATTAGGCGGGCCGACATCTTTCCCCCCATGGCGTCCATTGCTTGAGCCGGCGGCCCGATAAATGTGATGCCTGACTTTTCAACGTGCCGAACAAAATCGGCGTTCTCGGAAAGAAACCCGTAACCCGGGTGGATCGCATCACAACCAGCTTTGGTTGCAACGTCAATGATATTCTCAATGCGACGATAGCTCTCGGCCGAGGGTGCCGGGCCCACGTTGTATGCCTCGTCCGCCATGCGGACGTGGAGTGAGTCAGAATCGACATCAGAAAAAACCGCCACCGCTCCGATCTCCATCTCGTGACAGGCTCGGATTATCCGGCAAGCGATCTCGCCTCGGTTGGCTATCAAGATTTTTTTGAACATAGTGACGGTCGGTCAGTCTCAGTCCAGCATCGAATTCCCCTGGTTCTTTGGGTCGTAGCGGACGCCGATCTTGGCACCAGGGGCATATTTTAATGGGTCCGCCCTTTGCTTTTCAGTCAGCAATTCCGAGGATTCGAAATCGACGCCGTTGAGAGTATAAATGTAAAAGGCGATCTCGTCGCCGTGGCTGTTGATTATCGTGTCAATTATTCGGCCATCGGTGATCCGACCATGCTCGATCAGAAATCTGCGTCGAACCGCCTCCGGATCTTGCCTTTGCTTTTTCTTAAGAAAATCGAAGAACCCCATATCAATCGACTACCAACGGCTCCTTTCCGTACTTTTCTCTCAGTTTGTTTATCGCCGAAAGGACCGTCGGCCTCTTGATTATTTTCGCTTCGAGCGGCCGTTTTCCCGGAATGTCCAGCATTATCAGGCCGAGAAGTATGGTCAAGATCCCTTGGCCGGGAACACCCGGTAAAGACAATGCAATTCCGAGCAAAATCAGAAAAATGCCGAAGATGTTCTTGGCGATCACGGCGCCCCATCTGACAATGAACGGACTCCCAGGTAAAAAATCCCGTTTGTAATGTGAGCTGAAATAATTAGGCGGTATCTTGACCATCACGATCGCGATAGCAGCAAAGCTCAACGCGAGCGACAACAGAAACAGGCCTAGTCCGATCAATATCTGGCCGATAGTGACCGACCCCAACAGGTCCCAAAGCCGATCAATCATTAACCGTTTGCTCCTCGATGGCTTTGAATTCATTCCAAATAAAGAACATTCGGTGAATCAGGGTCCAAACCGACCCGACAGCCAGAACCCAAAGCACCTGGGGCATCCGATTAAACCAGAAGCTTTCGGAATTCCAATCCCATGTTGATAATGCTCCGATTATAAGCAGGACGATGCGTTCGGGCCGCTGGAGAAAGCCCACATTTGCTTTCACGCCGAGACCTTCGCTACGGGCCGTTGTATAGCTGACCATCACGGATGCCATCATCGCGACACCTGCGAGCACCACATTCAGGATCGAATGCTGAGGGCGGTTTCCAGCGTAAAACGCCATGATCCCGACAAAGACGACCATGTCCGAAAGGCGATCAAGCGACGAATCAAGAAAGCTGCCAAACTTTGTTACATTTCCCGTCTGTCTTGCAACGTTTCCATCGAGCATATCGAAAACGTTCGCGACGATAAGGACTATGCCCGCCCAAAAAAACTCGCCAATGCCAAAAAGGACGCCGCATCCGATGTTTATAGTAACGCCAACTGCGGTAAGAAAGTTTGGATGCACGCCGGCGGCGGCGAGCCCACGTACCATCGCATTGATGATACGCATCGCTCCGCGTCCTATACTTTCACCGATCATTGTTGTCGACTAGCTCTCTAATTATCTTAGCGGCCACGAGAGAATCTGCAACCTGCACAAAGCCGGTCCCCGCTTCCGGACACACAGGAGATTGCGGGCGATAGTTCGCCGCACTCGCGGCAGTCTAAGCAAGTCCTCATTCCGGGACCTCTGTCGAGCCATTTATAACCTCCCGTACGAGTTGCGGGGGTTCTGGCCTTGACCAAGAGACGCTGTAAGCCTTCAGAACCTTTTCACGGGCCAAGCTCTCCTGTCCGGCATCTCGGCAGAAGAGGATGCCGATCGTTCCACCGCTGGCTATCTCACTCCCAATTTTCAGCTCCGACGAAAATCCCACCCCCGGATCAACGGTATCGTTTGCTTTCGTGCGTCCGCCGCCGATCTCACAGATCGCACTTCCGATCGCGAGGGTGTCGATATCGGAAATAAATCCAGTGGCTTCAGCAACAACCTCACACTTGTGTATCTCCTTATCAAGGAGGACCTCAGGATCGTCGCAGACCCGCGGATCCCCGCCCTGGCATTCGACGTTAAGGCAAAATCGTTCCAGCGCCTGGCCGCTTTCGAGTTTATCGGAGCACATTAATTTAGCCGATTCGAGATCCGCGGCAATTCCACTTAAGACGAGCATCCGGGCCGAGAGTTCGAGCGATAGTTCCCACGTGGGCAATGCGGCCGGTTCGATCTCGTTACGGAGTATTTTGATGCATTCATAAACCTCAAGGGCATTGCCTACATACTTGCCGAGCGGCTGGCCCATGTCGGACACCACAGCCTCGGTTCGCACGCCAAACCTCTCGCCGGTCTGCACCATTGCAGCGGCGAGCTTTTCCGAATCACAAAGTTCTTTCATAAAGGCCCCGGACCCGGTCTTGACGTCGAGGACAAGTGCATCCAATCCTTCCGCTAACTTCTTTGACATTATCGAGGCAACGATCAACGGAATATATGGTACGGTCGCGGTCGCATCCCGAAGTGCATAGATCTTCTTGTCCGCCGGGGCGATGTCTGCAGTCTGTCCCGACATAGCATATCCGCATTTTCTGATGATCTCGCGGAATTGATCGGTCGAAAGGCCTACGGTGTATCCGGGTATGGATTCGAGTTTGTCGAGTGTCCCACCGGTGTGGCCTAGACCGCGGCCCGAGATCATCGGGACCGCCACACCGCATGCCGCGACAAGCGGTGCGATGATCAAGGACGTCTTATCGCCGACGCCTCCGGTCGAATGCTTGTCGGCCTTTGGCGTGTCTATATCAGAAAAATCGAGCACCTCGCCTGAGTAGAGCATGGAACGAACGAGGTGCTCGCCCTCCGCCTCGCTCAGCCCTCGAATGAACATTGCCATTACGAGCGCCGATATCTGATAGTCGGCCCACGAAGAATCGCATACGCCATCGATGAACACCTCGATCTCCTCAGCCGAGAGTTCGCCGCCGTCACGTTTCCTGGCAATGATCTCTTGTGGTCTCACGGTCTTTCTGTCTTTTCTGTACCTTTGTGGCTTTCATCTTAA
>JAJNPX010000499.1 GCA_021155145.1 Acidisarcina sp.
CTTGATGCCCATCTGACGAAGCTGGTTGAATCGCTCTCGCATTCCGACCTTAACGATGTCTTTCAAGTAGATCACTCCGAGAGCCTTCATGTTATCGGCGACGACCAGGGGTGTACCACCCGCCCTTCCGATCCGCTCAACTACCTCCCGTAGACCCGCGGGAGACTGGACGCCGCTGCCGCTTAGATATTTTTAGATAGCATCAACTGCCCCTTTCCGGATCTCGCGTCCGTCAAGATTTACGCCGGACATTCTCGTTTGAGCGGTGAACGGGACAAACGCGGCCTTCGTTGCCAGCTCGTGTATCTCGCGGCCGCGCATGCCGTAACGCTCCTTCGCGAGCACGACAATCGAGCGGCCCTCTGGCGTCTCGTCGGCGAGGGACGAAAGCTGAGCGGCGTCGGCCAGGTGATGCTCATCGATGCCCGTTAATGGAATGAACTCGGTCGCCTGCCTGTTACCGAGCGTGATAGTGCCTGTTTTATCAAGCAACAGCGTGTTAACGTCGCCTGCCGCTTCAACGGCACGTCCGCTCATTGCGAGCACGTTGTGCTGAACGAGCCGGTCCATCCCCGCAATGCCGATCGCGGAAAGAAGGGCGCCGATCGATGTCGGGATCAGGCACACGAGCAGCGAGATCAGAACGAAGAGCGTCTGAGGAGCGTTCGAGTAGATCGCGAACGGCTGAAGCGTGACGACCGCGAGAAGGAACACGATCGTGAGACCCGCAAGCAATATATTCAGCGCGATCTCGTTCGGCGTCCTCTGCCGAGCGGCTCCCTCGACCAGGGCGATCATTCGATCAATGAAAGTTTCGCCGGGGTTCGCTGTGATACGGACCTTTACCCAATCAGACAGCACACGGGTTCCCCCCGTTACGGCAGATCTGTCACCGCCGGCTTCGCGGATCACCGGAGCCGATTCCCCGGTGATCGCCGATTCGTCGACCGATGCGACACCTTCGATCACTTCTCCGTCTCCCGGGATAAAGTCGCCCGCTTCGACCAAAACGATGTCGTCGATACGCAGTTCCGTAGCGGAGACGACCTGTGGTTTGCCGTTTCGAAGAAGTTTAGCGTGCGTTTCCGTCCGAGATCTTCGCAGTGTATCTGCCTGAGCTTTCCCGCGGCCCTCGGCAATTGACTCGGCGAAGTTAGCGAACAGAACCGTGAACCACAGCCAAAGCGTGATCTGGAGCTCGAACGCCAGATCGCTTGCGGCCCCCGGCATCGCCAAATTCACGGCCATTCGGACGGTCAGAAATGCGGCTCCGACCTCTACAACGAACATCACCGGATTCTTGAGCATTGTGAAGGGATTCAGTTTTTTGAAAGAATCACCAATGGCTCGGCCGATGATATTGGGGTCCCAAATTGAAATCGCTTTTTTCATATGATCAGAACGTCTGCCCCGCATTCATCTGGAAGTGCTCCAGGAGCGGGGACAGGCTAAGGATCGGGAAGAACGTCAGTGCTCCAACTATCAGCACAGTGCTGACCAGCAGCACGCTGAACAGAACCGTGTTAACCGGAAAGGTTCCCAAACTCGCAGGAGCTGCTTTCTTTTGAGCTAGATTGCCCGCGATCGCGAGCATCGGGATGATCATCAGAAACCGCCCGATCAACATTGAGATCCCGATCGTCGTGTTGTACCAATAGGTGTTTGCGTTCAATCCGGCAAACGCCGAACCGTTATTGCCTGTACCCGAGGTGAATGCGTAAAGGATCTCCGACAGTCCATGGGCGCCTTGATTATTCAATGAGGACGATCCGAGATCGGGTGCCATAACAGAAATTGCGGTGAAGCCAAGTATCGAAAGCGGAAATATCAGAACATAGAGCATTGCCATCTTCACGTCATAGGCCTCGATCTTCTTACCGAGGTATTCTGGTGTACGGCCGACCATCAGACCGGCAATGAACACGGTCAAAACTATCATCACCAAAATGCCGTACATCCCCGCGCCGACCCCGCCGAAAATAACTTCGCCGAGTAGAATATTCGTCATCGGAACGAGGCCGCCGATTGGCGTGTAGCTATCATGCATGCTGTTGACGCTCCCGTTCGAAGCTGCGGTAGTCACAGTTGCCCACAGAACGGAGTTGACCATTCCGAAACGCACTTCCTTCCCCTCATAATTTCCTCCGACGATCGCTTGGTCCACGTTTGCCGGATAGAGCGGGTTCCCCCGCGATTCCGCCCAGTAAGCTGTTGCGATTCCCGTAATCAGCAGAAACATCATCGCCCCGTATACAGCCCAACCGTGGCCTTGCGATCCCACCATCCGCCCAAGCGTATAGGTGAATGCGACCGGAATGAGAAGGATCAAAAGCATCTCGATAAAATTCGACAAAGGAGTCGGATTCTCGAGCGGGTGAGCGGAATTCACATTAAAGAATCCGCCGCCGTTCGTCCCAAGCTGCTTGATTGCGATCTGCGAAGCGACCGGGCCCTGTGCGATCGTCTGGGTGTAGACTGTTTGTTCCTCTTTCTCAGCCACACCACCTTCGCCTGTGAATAAATTGCCGTCTGCGCCTTTCTTATGAATTTGCACTACCAATGGGTCGACGACGGTCGCGGTATCGTAAGTCTTGAAGTTCTGCACCACCCCCTGCGAAATGAGGAAAACGGCGATCACGAATGAGAACGGCAGCAGGATATACAATGTGCCGCGCACGAGGTCGGCCCAAAAATTTCCAAGCTTGTCGGTCTGAAAACGCGCAATTCCCCGGATGAAGGCGATAGCCAGGGCCATTCCGACCGCTGCCGAAACGAAGTTCTGAACGGTCAGCCCGAGCATCTGTGTCAGATAGCTCAAGGTCGTTTCACCTCCGTAACTCTGCCAGTTAGTGTTCGTCATAAACGACACGGCGGTGTTGAACGACGAATGCTCGGAGGGACCGGCGAGTTCCTGAGGGTTCAGCGGCAGAAAATACTGAAGACGCTGGATGCTATAAAGGGCGAGGCCTGAAACAAGACTGAACGTCAACATGGCCACCCCGTACTGCTTCCAGTTCATCTCTGCATTCGGATCAACCCGGCATATTGCATAGAATAACCGCTCTACCGGCTTGAAAATTAGATCCAGCAATGTTTTCT
>JAJNPX010000508.1 GCA_021155145.1 Acidisarcina sp.
CGTTTCCGTTGTTTCTGTCGGATCGGTCGCCAAAGCGAAACCGCCACTCGACTCCTCAACCGCAATCAGCTTCGATCCCGCATAAATGTAGCTTTTCGATAGCTGTGCCGTGGTGGGCAACATCGAGTTGATCGGATTCCAAACATTCCCGGCGTTCTTCGGAAGCGGTTTCCCGAACCAGCCGGTTTTTGCTCCCGTAAGACCATCAATGAACGGTAGCCAGCCTTTTTGGGCAAACACTCCGATTCCTATGAGGCCAATCAATATAAGCGCAACTGATCCTGCAAAAAGTCGCGAGCGCTTTTCGACAAGCGGGAGCATTTGGAGAGACATACAAAATTCCTCTTTTGTTATTTAGATTTCTAGTACGAAAAAAGCAGTTGGACGGATTGCCGTGGAGGAATGGTAACTGAAGAATCCGAAATTAGCAAATACGAAGGACACTCACCGGATTGCATGATTCTTTACGACACAATGACGAGGTATTGTCGGATGAGATCAGCGTCGTTCGCCGGGATACAGCTCCTTAACGGCGGCAGTTATTCTTGAAAGTAGCTAACGGACGTACTGGTCATGAGTTCTGTTTTGGAGTCTATTAGTATTTTCTTTTATGCTTTCAGGGTTCGGCCTACTGGCTTGTGGCTGACGGGTCGATAATTGTGATGGAGCCTTGCCGATCTTGTCTGAGAGCTCCCGGCTTAGGATGCTCATTGCTTCGTGGTCGGCTTTGGCTGCCAGGCCGTTCCTTGCGAAACTCGCATCCAGTATCTCCACGGCCCGGCTGGTAAGTTCGTGATGGTCGAGGCCTGAACCGGACCTTATACGCGTTAGTATTTCGGATTTGAACTCGTCACGGAATTCGCCGAAGACCTTACCCTCCGGTTTCGGAACCGATTCCTGAATCGGCTTCTGGCGATCCAGTTCGCTAGTGCTCACCTTCGATTGCAGCTCTTCTTTCTGAAGTACCGCTCGCTGATAAACGAAGTCTCTTTCGGCCGCGGGCAGTTTCCGATAAACGTCGCTGTGATCGAATTCGTTCTTGTAGCGTAGTTCATCATTCGGCGTCTTCAGGCTTTGCAGGAAATGTCTGGTAGCGGATATCGAGTCCTTTAGCTGCCGCCTGCTGAGCCTCGATTCAAGACTGTCGATCAGCTGGGTCGCTTCCGGGCTTGGGCGTATCTCACCGCGCATCAAGGCATCTGTCCTCGTCTTGGCATCGCCGCCGACGCTCGCGTAGGAAAGTTTCGCTGCGGTCATCTCTGATGTGTAATGGCGTGGAGAGGTTTCCGTTAAGAGAAATCGCATCTCTTTCGAGGTCATGGGTGGGGCGGTCTTTGCCTTTTCCTTCTCCGGTAAACTTTCCCACTGAAATCCGAGCCTTGCATTCTCCAATCGGACCTTCGATGCCGCATCGATCACTTCGGCCCTTGTGGATGCCCGTTCGAGCATTACCGCATATTCCCTGTACCGTGCGTTGGAATGTCTCAACCTGGATTCGGGCTGCTTCAGTTGGTGCGCGATATAAGCGGATGCAAACTTGAGATCGTCGATCGCGGCCTGCTTCTCATCCGGGCCGTCTTTCGCAGCGTAATACACATCGTTCTGGTAAACTCTCAGGATCGAATCGACCGGAGTTCCGCTCTCGAGAGCTTCATCGAGCGCCGGGAGACGGACTTCTGTCCACCTGTCGAGTTCCTCCTTCGACATTTCGGAAGCCATTCGGGCAAGCGAGTTGTCCCCCAATTCGGTCCGGTCGAATTCGAGTTGTCCGCTCCCGTTACCATCCCGATCGAGAGATGGCGTCTCGGCTTCTTGAGCAATGGCATCTTCATATACTTTTTCAAGGGATAGTTCATCGCCCTCTCTATCATGTCCCTCGAATACGGTCCGCTCGCTGTGCGAATCGATCAGGTCGAGCCTGTCGGACGGCTCCAGTTTGCTCATCTCTTCGGCCAATCCCGAGATATCCTTAACCACTCGTTCGACCCTTTCGTCTTTCGATTCGGTGTTCTGTTCGCTATTGCGGATTTTGGAGTCCGAGGTGAGAAGTTCGTTCCGGCCCTCAAGGGCTCCATAGATCCAATTGAAGACCTTCATCTGGGTGTCGCGGTCGGCTGACGAGCCAGCGATGCTCTTACCGTGCTCGACTATTCGCGGTACGAGTTCTTTGGCTCGCGATTCGCCCACTAGAGTTGACAGTCTCTTGACCCCATACTCATTGGTCGCGATCGCAAGCGGCGGCGCGGATGAAGGGGTTTCCTTCGGCGTTATCAGCATCCCGTCCTTAACCACCGCTCCACGTTCGTAGAGATCTCTTGCGAATTGCGATTGGCCGTCAAGGTGAGACGCATGTTCACCCCGATTGCGTCCTTGAGTATCTTCCAGTTTCGCAAGCAGCATTTCCGACCTACTAACGGAAAGGATCTCGTTTATGGCTCTTTGGGTTCGCGGGTTTACTCGGGAAGCTGGAGTATGCTCAGCGACGGATCTTTGAGACCTCTCGACAACGGATTCACGGCCGTTTAACCCATGTCCGAGCTTTTCGATGGCAATCTTAACGATATCGGCGTGGCATCCTTCCCCCGCCCGGCAGAAACATGTGATGTTGATGGTCTGGCCGTCGCGAAAAGCTTGCCCAAGTTTCAGCATCCCGTCACGCAAGCCTCCCTCGTTCGTTCGGTAGCTGTTTCGAAGACGTTCCGCGTAGGCGATAAGGGCGGCGTCCCGGCCCACGCCTTTTGGTGCTATTTCGCTCCGCTGGGGCGAAAGTAAACCAAGTTCCGGGGTCACGATGTCTCCGAGATCCAGAGTTCGGTTTGGGGTGCCGCGAACTTTCTCATTTATTCGAGCGATAACGCGGTTGTTAAGATCTGACTTCATATTCTCAATGCACGGGTGCCCTATCGGCCTTCCGGTGCAATGAGGTATGTGCAAGCGGTGTGCCTTTTTCGCTTGCCGAAAGCCGCCTATCGGAAAGGACCCTCGATCACGTGTTGGGTCCGACGAGTAGACGTTGTCCGCTCCAAGTCCCCTTGCTTCCGGTTTTCATCTGCCGGGTCGTGCTTCGGAATATCGATCTCCTTAACTTCAGCATGAATTGTTTTCGGGGACTCGAAGTCTCGCAACAGTTCGCCGACGGAACGTATCGATCGATCCTCAGCAGCCTCCACAAGCGATCGCAGCCGTTCGGCTTCTTTTGGGTTGCGGGTTTTCGAGATACGAGACTCTAAAATCGTGATCTCAGGATGCGTGAAGATCGGCTGATAAACCGATTCGCTTCCCAGCCCGAAGTACGAAAATTCCTTGAACTCCGACGCATGGCGCGAGGCGGAAGCCATGATCTCTTTCGCAGCCGTTACATCGTCTTTCAGTCTCAGCTCTTTATCTTCGACAAGGCCTGAGACCGTGCGGCGAAGTTTTCGGTGCTCGCGGCTTTCGAAAAGTTCGTTGATCGCCCTGTCGAGCAATGAGTTTCTTTGAGGCAGATCGACATCGTGCAGGCTCAAATACGACGTGCTATTCGACCGCTTATCTTCCATCGCGACCTTCTGAAATCGCTTCCCATCGTGGAACGATCTCAGGTCGTCTTTAGCCTGATCGAGCTCAATTCTTGCAACGATCTCCCTGGCAAGAGCGCGGCCGGCAATGATGCCCTTCCTATGTTCGGGAAAACTGGCCGCCGCATCGGTCGTCATTAGTTTTCGAAATGTGATGGAATCGCTTCTGGCTGATTCGATCATCGAGCGTTGTTCCTTCCAGCTATT
>JAJNPX010000545.1 GCA_021155145.1 Acidisarcina sp.
GTTTTGCGTCTTTGTGGTCATCGGTGCGGCCGCATCGCTCGGTTCGGTGCTCGCGTTTTCCGACGCGATGATCCTCGCGATGGTGTTTCCGAACATGATCGGCCTGTTCTTCCTTTTCCCAAAGGTCCGCGAAGAACTTGCACGCTATCTGGAAGCGATCGGCAGGACATAGGCCACAACATCGGTTCGAATAAATACTCAGGGGCTGGCATTCGCCGGCTCCTTTTTTTAGTTTCGCACGGGCATATTTCACGCAAAGCCTGAAAACGGAGACTCGCGGGCTCGACAAGGGGCCAGAGAAACGTATAATAGCGTCGATATTCTTGCCTTCAGTTAGTCTGAGAAAAACCGAATAGGGAGTGAACCAGGCGCGGGTCTTCAGGGCCGATTTGCCTGCCGGCTGTCCCGGCCGGGCCATTATATGGCAACTGACGTTGCTGGCGCAGAAAAGGGATCCAACGAAGGATTCATTCGCGGCCTCGGCCTGCTTGATTCGACAATGATCGTTGCCGGTTCGATGATCGGCTCCGGCATCTTTATTGTCTCGGCGGATATCGCGCGCCAGGTCGGCTCGCCCGGATGGCTGCTGGTCGTCTGGATCATTACGGGCCTGCTTACTGTGACGGCCGCTCTGTCGTACGGCGAACTCGCCGCAATGATGCCAAAGGC
The DNA here is from genome assembly GCA_021155145.1 of Acidisarcina sp. Classification (GTDB taxonomy): domain Bacteria; phylum Acidobacteriota; class Blastocatellia; order Pyrinomonadales; family Pyrinomonadaceae; genus OLB17. Next base: position 670 of record JAJNPX010000545.1, read on the forward strand.
CGGCGGCCAATACGTGTATCTGCGCGAGGCCTACTCGCCGATCTGGGGATTTCTTTACGGCTGGACACTTTTCCTTGTGATCCAAACCGCGACGATCGCCGCCGTGGCCGTCGCGTTTGGCAGATTTACAGGCCTGCTCATACCCTGGATATCCGAGACGAATTATCTGATCCAGCCCACGCGTATCTCATCGAGCTACGCCTTTTCGCTCTCGACCGCCCAACTGCTCGGCATCGCGATGATCGCCTTGCTGACCTTTATGAATACCCGCGGGCTCAAGCTTGGCAAACTTGTCCAGAATGTTTTCACATTTGCAAAGACCGGCTCGCTCATTGCCCTGATCGTGCTTGGCATCGCTGTCGGGCTGCTCTGGCATGGCGAGATTGCGGCGGCGAATTTCGGCGACCTGTGGACCGTCCGCGGCAATATCCAGGATGTCGGCCATGGCCTGACGGCGGCCGCGGCATTCGGGCTCTTTGTCGGGATATGCGTTGCCCAGACGAACTCGCTGTTCTCGTCCGATGCGTGGAACAATATCACCTTCACCGCCGGCGAGGTCCGCGACCCCAAACGAAACATACCGCTGGCACTTGCGCTCGGAACCGGCGGCGTGATCACGCTCTATCTTTTGGCGAACGTAGCCTACCTTGTCACCCTTCGTCTGGAAGATATTCAGACGGTCCCGAGCGACCGCATCGGCTCGGCGACGGCAGAAGTGATATTCCCCGGCTTCGGTGCGGTCCTTATGGCCGTGGCAACGATGATCTCTACATTCGGCTGCAATAACGGCCTAATTTTTGCCGGAGCCCGCGCATACTACGCGATGGCGAAGGACGGCCTTTTCTTCAAGGCAGCCGGCGAGTTGAACAAGTTTCACGTGCCGGCATGGGGCCTGATCATCCAGGGCGTCCTGGCCGCCTTTTATGTGCTTCCGCGGACGATCCGTGCGGATGGCACCTACGGCAGCCTGTACAACGACCTGCTTACGTACGTGATCTCGGCGGCGCTGATCTTCTATATTCTGACCATCATCGGCATCTTTGTCTTGAGAAAGCGGCGGCCCGATGCCGAAAGGCCCTATCGAGCATTTGGATATCCGGTAATTCCGGCACTATACTGCGTCGGTGCCGCGATCATTCTCTTCGTACTGTTCGTTTACCAAACGACCGCCACGTGGCCGGGGCTGCTCATAGTTCTGACGGGTGTTCCCGTTTACTTTATTTGGAAGAATTTGTCCGGCCGTAAAGCAGCAGGGCACTCATAGAATTTTCACTTTTAGCAGGAGGTTTTGATGTCACTTTTTGCGACTAAACCAATATCCAAGATCATTGCCGAGGCGTCCGAGACCGGCACACATACGCTCAAGAAGACGCTTACGGCCCTCGATCTAACGATGCTCGGGGTCGGTGCGATCATCGGAACCGGTATCTTCGTTCTGACCGGCCAGGCGGCCGGCAAACACGCAGGGCCGGCCGTGATCATCTCAATGATCATCGCGGGCATCGTCAGCGCCTTTGCGGCACTTTGCTATTCGGAATTCGCGGCGTGTGTCCCGATCTCGGGTTCGGCATATGCTTACGGCTACGGTACGCTCGGCGAATTCGTGGCCTGGATCATCGGTTGGGACCTGATCCTCGAGTATGCATTCGGGGCGGCCACGGTCGCCGTCGGATGGTCGGGCTATGTCGTCAGCCTGCTTCAGACGCTTGGCATCAATTATCCGCTCGCCCTGGGCACGCCGCCCGGTGTGGCGATCCTGGACGCGAACGGCGCGACCATCGGACACGGCATCTTTAATCTTCCGGCGGCGCTGATCGCGGTGGCCGTAACGCTGCTGCTGATCCGCGGGATCAAGGAATCGGCCAGCTTCAACTCGATAATCGTCATCATCAAGGTCGTCGTCGTCGTTATCTTTATCGTGGCCGGAATAGGGTACGTAAATACCGACAATCTCGGCATCGGCTGCACGGTGGGAAGCCCCGGCTGTGCAGAATTCATGCCGTTCGGGTTTCCCGGCGTCGTAACAGGTGCCGCGGTCATCTTTTTTGCGTATATTGGGTTCGATGCGGTCTCGACCGCCGCACAGGAAGCAAGAAACCCGCAGAAAGATATGCCAATGGGCATTCTCGGCTCGCTTGCGATCTGTACGGTACTCTACATCCTGGTCGCCGGCGTGATGGTCGGACTCGTCGATTACAAGCTGCTGACGAATGCGGCGGCCCCGCTCGCGACCGCGATCGACGAAGCATTGAAGGCGCAGCAGGGCACCTCGATAGGCATAATGGGAACCATTCTCGGCTACTTCTCGACCTATATTATCAAGATCGGCGCCGTGCTCGGTCTTAGCTCGACCATGGTCGTGATGGTGATGGGCCAGCCGCGTGTCTTTTATTCGATGTCAAAGGACGGCCTCCTGCCGGCGTGGGCCGCTAAGATCCATCCGAAGTACCAGACGCCTCACATCACGACGGCGATCACCGGCACGATCGTCGCGATCCTTGCCGGGTTCGTTCCGATCAGCCTGCTCGGCGAGCTCGTCAGTATCGGGACATTGTTCGCATTTGTGATCGTGGGAACGGGGATCATCATCCTCCGGTCCTCAAATCCGGCCCTTCATCGGCCGTTCAGGGTGCCCCTTTCGCCGTTTATCCCGATCGCGACCGTCGTTTCGGCGGCATATTTGATGAACAGCCTCCCGCTGGACACGTGGATACGCCTTATCGACTGGATGGCGATCGGCCTTGTCCTTTATTTTGCGTACAGCTACAACCACAGCAAGCTCGGCATAGACGAGGACCGCGGCGGCGATGAGACCGAATCGAACTACAAGCCGCCGATCGCCGCGATGCTTGCGATCGTGTTCGCAATAGCCTTGACACTCTATCAGGTCCCGTACTTGATGAATGTCACGTCCGAACATATGTGGTTCAATGTGGGCATCAGACTATTCGCGTGGGTGGTCACGGGTGTTCTCGTAGGCGTGATGATGTACGGCAAAGGCGACCGCACGGCCAAGCGAACCCAACAGACCAGAAATCTCGGATTGGCCCTCTCGCTGGCAAATCTGGCCATCTGGGGCGGGATCACTTTCTGGTACTTTAAGTACATTCACGTTTAATAGTTCGGCCGATCCGGAATAGCCACAGGGAACACAGAGCAAACCATCTCTGTGGCCTCTCTGTGGCTTCTTTATGCAAAGACCTCTCGTAAAGTGGCTCATCACCATCGGCGTCGGGCTTTCGATCTATCTGCTGCCGCGGCCTTCAGTGGTTCCGCCGGAGGCGTGGACGCTGCTTGCGGTCTTTACATCGACCATAGTCGGTTCCATCGTCCAACCGATGCCCGGAAGCGCGATCGTGCTCCTGGGTGTGGTCGCGCTCGCTTTGTTCCGGGCCGTCCCGATCGAAAAGGCGCTCAGCGGATACGCCGACAAATATGTCTGGCTCGTCCTTGCTGCGTTCTTCATTTCGAGGGCGATGATCAAGACGGGCCTCGGCCACCGCATCGCGCTGATCTTCATACGGCTGATCGGCCGCAAGACGCTCGGCCTCGGCTACGCGCTCGTGTTCACCGACCTGATACTAGCCTCGTTCATTCCATCGACCGGGGCACGGTCGGGCGGCATCATTCTCCCGATCGCCCGCAGCGTCACAGAAACCTACGACTCGCGGCCCGAGGACGGCACCCAGGCGAGGCTCGGCACGTTCCTGATGACGATGCTCTATCAATGCGAGGTCATCCTGTGTGCGACCTTTCTGACCGGCCAGGCGTCGAATGTCATCATCCGCAATCTCACGGCTCAAAACTCGGGCATCGACCTCAATTACTCCGTTTGGTTCATTTCGGCCATCGTTCCGTCACTTCTATCTTTGGTCGCCATACCGCTGATGATCTATCGCTTTTTTCCGCCGGAGGTAAAGGAAACGCCGAACGCCGTAACCTTCGCTCACGACGAACTCGCAAAGCTCGGCCTGCTGAGCAAGTCAGAAAAGGTGCTCCTGTACGTATTCGTGTCGGTCGTGCTCCTGTGGATCACATCCGTATGGCACGGTATCGATTCGACCGTCATCGCGCTCGCCGGCATCGGCACTCTGCTCGTCGCCGGCGTACTCGCGTGGCGGGACCTGATCGACGAATCGCACGCATGGGAGGTATTCATCTGGTACGGAGGGCTCGTAATGATGGCCGGTGAACTCGGAAGGACCGATCTGCCGACGATCTTTGCCGGCACCGTCGCGGAGGCGGCAGGCGGGGCGAGTTGGCCGGTCGCACTGGCGATCCTGGCCCTTGTCTTCTTTTACGCTCATTACGCCTTTGCATCGATCACGGCTCACGTAATGGCGATGTTCGTTCCCTTCCTTTTGGTCACCACCGCGCTCGGCGCACCGGCCGGATTGAGCGTTCTGGTGCTCGCCTATTTCGCAAATCTGAGCGCCGGGCTGACCCATTACGGCACGACGCCCGCCCCGATCTATTTCGGGCTCGGCTATGTGAGCCAGCGGCGTTGGTGGACCGTCGGCTTTATCGCGGCGGCCATCAATATTGTGATCTGGTCGGTCGTCGGCCCGCTCTGGTGGAAGGCGTTGGGATGGTGGTAAGGCTAAAGGAAAGGGCGTGACCCTTGCTCAAGGCCACGCCCATTCAAAATTTGATCCAGCAAATTTTCTTTACTGATTCAGCAGATCGCCGAACGGCAGGTCCTCCTGATCTAGTTTTGCGACCGCATCCTTGTAGATGACAATATCGCCCGCGGCTTCCATCTTTTGCCGTGTCGAGGCAAGGTAGTCCGCAAAGACCTCGCCGCGCTTACGGGCCAGCATCTGTTCCATAAGCGTGGACCGCTGCTTTGCAAATTCGTCCATATTCGCTTCTTCGCGGCTGTTTACGCCGACAATATAATATGACTCGCCGATCTGTATAGGCGTCTTTGTGACCTCACCCTGTTTCAAGCCGTAGATCGCATCTTCGAGGGCATCGTTGGTGGTCGCGGTCGTTCCCTTTCCGAGCGGCGAACCGAGGATAAAGGACTTTGCCTCTTCGGCCGTCAGTCCTTTGGCCGACGCGGCCGCGCTGAGCGCTCCCACATTTGCAGCTCCCGAAGCGATCTGGTTCGCGATATCCGCGATCTGGGCCCTCGCCTTTTCGAGCTTGACCACATCAACGAGCTGGGCTCTTACCTCGTCAAATTCGGCGTCGCGCGGCGGTTTGGAATCGACCAGAATCGGGACGGCAAAGCCATTCTGCACAGGTATCTTTTCGCCTACATCCTGCGGGTTCACAAGCATAGAGATGCCGTCCTCGAACTGCGGCGAGACACCGACGTTCGGCACATCGTCGCCGGGCTTAACATAGGCAGTTTCGCGGATCATGTCGGCGACGGCCATGTTTGCCTCACCGGCAAACTGTTTCGCGGTCGCGTCAACGTCCTTGTTCTGCTTGAGCGTCTCGGTCACCCTTTGGGCGAGTTCCGCTGCTGCCGCATATGCACGGCGGTTGCGAAGCGAGACCTCAAGTTCCTTTTTCGCATCCTCAAAGGTTTTCGGCACCGCCTCGCCCCGGCGAAGAATGAAGTATCGGCCCTGATAGTTTATCGGCTCCGTTATCTCGCCCGGCTGCATTCGTATCAACCGCTGGTAGGGATCGGTCGGATTGTTCAGATTCTCGCGCACCGCTCCCGGAAGGCTTCCGCCCTTTGCCGCCGAAACGGGGTTCTCCGATTGGCCTTTCGCGATCTCGGCAAATTCCTGTTCGGAGACGGTCGGCCCGTTCTTCCTCAGGTCGGCGACCAGCGTGTTCGCTTTCTCAAGCACCTGGCCATCGAGTTCGGGCCGCGGGACCCGAAGGACGATCTCTTGCCCGAGCACGCCGCCGATCTTCCTGTCCGCCGGCAGCTTGTCGTATTCCGCTTTCAGGTCCGCATCGGTGATCGGGAGTTTTTCGCCGATCTTCGCGGTGCTCAAAAATACGTACTTGATCTTTTTCTGCGGCGAGTTTATGTAGTACGCCTGTTTGTTCTTTTCGAAGTAATCGCGAAGGTCCTGCTCCGAAGGCGTGATCGCCTGAGCCAGGTCCTGCGGGTTGACGAGCACGTAAGAGAGGTCAAATTTCGTATTGCTCCGCTGAAAGTCCCGCAAAACCTCCTCTTCCGAGACCGTTACGCCCGCCGTAATGAAAGCACGCAGTTTCTCTGCACTCAGCGAATCGCGGATCTGCTCTTCGAAGGCCGCGATGCTGCCGGCCTGGGCGACCGCATTCTGTTCGTACAGTTTCTGGTCGAATGGCCGCCCGTCAACCGGTGTGAACTGTTCGCGGATGGCGGTCGCGACCTCGGCGTCGGACGCCCGCAGGCCTAGACGCTTCGCCTCGACCCGCGTGATACGGCTACCGATAATGCTGCTGAGGATCGACTTTGCGGGATATGGCCGGCCCTGCATCATCTGTGAAAACGCCTGCTTCTGACGGTAGACCTCGCCGACCGTGATCTTTTCACCGCCGACGCTGGCCGCTGTCTCCTGACTCAACGCCAGGTTCCCGGAAATGTCGCCGCTCGAGGGCGCATAAAATAGGACAAGACTTGCGACCATGATGATCGCAAAAATAAGAAGGACGAAGTTACGCGTCCGCTCGAGGCGCTTGAAAAACTTTAACATCTGATATTACCTGCAATGCTGGAATATGCTGTCAATACGGCAAACTGAAATATTAGCAAATCAAAATGCAATGTCCAACGTTCGGCGGCCTGCAAACACGGCATTTCAGCTCTCATTACCTGCGAGTTTGATGCAGGCTGACCGGGCAGCGGTGGCCCGCGTCCGGGCGCGGCCAATGCTTGCGGTTTGGGCCGAATTGTTTAATCATTACGCATCGCTGGCAATGGAGATGCGCACGATAAAGAGGGTCGGGATCGTCGTAAAGCCCAAGAATCCGGAGGCGTTCGCCACCGCATGCGAGCTTTCCGAGTGGCTCGGGGCCAACGGGATCGAACAGGTCGGCGAGCCCTGTGTCTGGTCCGAGAATCCGGAAAATAACGAGGCCGGGGACAGCGAAATGGCTGAGCGGGCTGACCTTATCGTCGTACTCGGCGGCGATGGGACGATGATCTCGACCGCCCGTATGGTGGGCGATCATGAGGTCCTCGTGCTCGGCATCAACTACGGCAGCCTCGGTTATCTCACCGACTTTCGGATCGAAGAGATGTTTCCCGCGATCGAGGCCATCTTTCGCGGTGAGTACGAGATCGATCCCAGAGTGATGCTTCGTGCCGAGCACTGGCGGACGGGCGAAATGCTGGCCGAGGGACGCGTCCTCAACGATGTGGTGATAAATAAGGCCGCGCTTGCACGCATCATCGAGATCGAGGTCAGCCTGAATGGCCAGTTCGTCAATTCATTCCGGGCCGACGGACTTATCGTTTCAACGCCGACCGGTTCGACCGCGTACAATCTTTCGGCGGGCGGCCCGATTATCTATCCATCGATGAATGCGGTGGTTGTGACGCCGATCTGCCCGTTCACGCTTACCAATCGGCCGATCGTCGTGCCGGACGATGCCGAGATCGAACTGAAGCTGATGCACGAGAACGAGGGCGTCGTACTCACCCTCGACGGCCAGATAGGCCACACCATGCAATCCGGCGACTGCGTCCGCATCCGCAAAAGCCGCACGACATTTAACCTCGTCCAACCCCAAAACCGAAACTACTTCGATGTACTTAGAAACAAACTGAAATGGGGGAGGTAGTTCACTTTTTTCGTGGTACACATGAGAGTATGAGAAGAATGGTCCAGTTCGCATTACTACTAACTATCCTTTGTTGCCCTGCAGTCAGCTTTTCACAGTCAATGCAGGAAGTTCCTCCGCTGGCTAAAGAGGTCGAAAGGCTATTGGAAGAAAAAGAGCCGACATGGAAAGTTCAGCGACCATATATTCAGATGAGCCCGCCGGTAATGCATCTAAAGTCGGCGGCAGAGGGCGATGTTTTGATCTACTTCTGGTTGATGGACAATGAAATTGACGTGAAGTCGGTTTTTGATGGCCAGATAATTTCGCTTGGAAATACGCTTGGAGAAAGGAAAAAAGAGAGCAAGTTACCGGACTTGGGCGATGACAATCGTCTTATAAGTGACAGATCCGGCCGATTCGCTCACCTCATTTTTTACAAGGGAACCACATTGATCAGCATAGCGGCGCCAACTGACACAATTGCAAAAAGATTTGCGATCTACGTCGCCGAACGAGTTACACCGAGGCAAAAGACGGCCGCGTCAGGAAAGTAGCGAGGGCTGCTCATCTTCGACCGGCTCCATTCCGTCAGGCCACCATTCGAACTTCCGTAGGTCGCACTTGCCCTTATCGCTGAAAACCACACCTTCCTGTTCGAGCATCGACTGCTGCAAATTTACCGGTATCGTCAGCCGCCCGGTCGAGCATTTCCCCTGCGAGTTGATAACACGCTGCCACGGCACGCCTTCGCTGTCCGCCGTGTGCATCACGTAGCCGACCGTCCGCGGCGTGTAGCCCTCGCCGAGGATCGCCGCGATCTGGCCGTATGTCATAACGCGTCCACGTGGTATCTGCCGCACGATCTCATACACGCGGGATTGATATTCTTTACTGTTGGCAAAATTCATATGGATCAGCCGCTTGCCTTCGCCCACCGTGTCCGTAGCCCTTACTTACGTGCGGGCTGCTGACACCTTTCGACCGAAAACGAACGACAGCAATCTCGGAATTTCCGACCGGTCGTCCTCGTCGAACCACTCATCCATCTTCACGATATTGAAACCATTCACCAAAGCCGCATTCGTGTAGTCCGTTACGTGATGTTGAAAACACTCCAGCACCTTAAGCCCTTCGTCTGTCTCAAATCTCGCTTTGCTTCCCTTGTACTGTTTGAATGGATGAAGCTCGCAAACGTAAAAATGCCCGCCGGCGTCCAGGACCTTGGCGGCCTCGCGAAATACGTGGTCAATGTCCTCGACATGTTCGAGTATCAAACTGCAGGTAACGAGATCGACCTTGCTCGCAAATCTCCACGGCTGCCGGATATCACGCTGGCGAAATTCGACATTGGGAGCTTTCACTTTTGTTTTGGCTACGGCCTGCATCTCTTCAGAAAGATCTACCGAAACAACCCGGTCAGCCCGATCGGCAAGCCACTGGGTATTCTTTCCCGTTCCGCTGCCGAGTTCGATCACTGACCTGAACGAGATGTCCGCAAGCACGCTCTCACACGCGCGTTTTTCGAGATCGCGCGTCGGGTTCACGACGTCATCATACGTCGCTGACCATTTATCATAGAGTTGTTGAGTCGAACTCATCGCTTTATCACCACTGTCCGCGCTGGTGCTCCGTCGTCAACACCGCCTGTTGATCTGACCCGATATTCAGTAACTTCCCTAACCCGCTGAACTTTCTCACTTTGAATTCCCAAATTTGATCAAGCAAGAAATATCTTGAATATTTTCTTAAATGTCATATAATATGTCATATAAGCATATATATTTATGCTTATCAGTCCATTATCTGGTAAATATATTGAGACGAACAGACTTAAAAAGCATCTCACAAGATCTCGTTGTCGATAGGCTACGGTTCGAAAATCCGTGGTGGACCTCAAATGTTATCAGCGACGAGATATCTGCCATTAAGCCCAGGCCATATTTTAGTTTATTTCAGCCATTGGTCGAAGAACGAGAGGTCAAGCGGGCTGTTGTTTTGATGGGGCCAAGGCGTGTCGGGAAAACGGTTCTCATGAGCCAGAGCATTCAGGCCCTGATAACGAAAGGCACGCCGCGGCGAAAGATCGGTTTCATTAATATCGAGAATCCGATCTATAACGGCCTGGGACTGGAGCAGCTGTTTGCGCTCGCCCGCCAGGCGGTGGCCGATAACGAGCCTCGGGATTGGTTTGTCTTTTTTGATGAGATCCAATACCTGCAAGATTGGGCCGTCCATTTGAAGGTGCTGGTCGAGAGCTATCCGGAAACTAAGTTCATCGTGTCCGGCTCAGCCTCGGCGGCGTTGAAGATGAGCAGTACGGAAAGCGGAGCCGGGCGATTTACTGACTTTCTTCTTCCACCGTTGACATTTCAGGAGTATCTATATCTTCTTGGCCTGGACGATCTGCTCACATCGTCGAGACTCGATTGGAGTGGGTATTCGGGTGACTTTTATTCAGCTATTGACATTTCACGGCTCAACGCACTTTTTGTGGATTATCTGAACTTCGGCGGATACCCTGAAGTGATCTTTTCAGACAAGATCCGATCCGATCCGAGCCGGTATATTCGCGGCGATATCGTTGACAAGGTCCTTCTGCGAGACCTCCCGAGCCTGTACGGGATAAGCAATGTCCAGGAACTAAATTCATTCTTTACCACCTTGGCCTACAACACTGCCCAAGAGGTCTCGTACGAGTCGCTTAGCAATGCCTCGGGCGTAGACAAGTTCCAGCTTCGAAAGTACCTCGAGTATCTGGAATCGGCATTTCTCATCCGAAAGATACACAGGATCGACAACAACGGAAAGAGGTTTCAGCGGGCAAATTTTTTCAAGGTCTATCTGACGAACCCCTCCTTGCGCAGCGCACTTTTCTCACCTTTGTCCTCAACCGATGACCTTTTCGGCAGTTTGGTCGAAACGGCCATTTTTGCGCAATGGATGCATCGAGAATGGTTCACACCCTACTACGCAAATTGGCGACAAGGAGAGGTGGACATGGTCGGGCTGAGCCGCAAGACGCAAAAACCGATCTGGGCGATCGAGATCAAGTGGTCAAACACTCCAGCAAGAGATTCGAGAAAACTTAAAAGCTTGCTGACATTCTGCCGGACGAACAAGATCAATAGAGCAATGGTCACAACGATCGACGTCGAAATGAGAGCAGAGGTCGAAGGGGTGTTGCTTCATTTCGTACCCGCATCCAGTTACGCATATACGGTAGGGATGAATACCCTTACCCAAAAAGCCGCCTTCATGAGCTAGTGATCAAACAGTCATTTCATCAGCACTGTCCGCGCCGGTGCGCCGTCGCCGGTTCCGCCGACGTATTTCAGCGGCAAGCAGATCAGTTCGTATTCTCCCGCAGCGACCTCACGCAGATCGAGGCCTTCCAGGATCACGATCTCTTTTTCGAGTAAGGTAATATGGACCGGATGCCCTTCTGCACCGGGTGCCTCGATCGAAAGATAATCGATGCCGACCAGATTAATGCCGGCGTCCGCGATCGCCTTTGCGGTTGCGGCTGTCAGGTATGTAAAATCCGTGCGAAATCCGTCTTCGGGTGTGTTCCAAAATGCCGAATTTCGGGTCTTAAAAACGATCCGCTCGACGCCGCTGAGATCGGGCAAATGTTCGGGTCCGATCGCGATAACGTCTGCGGGAACCTCGACCACTAAGCACGGCCCGATCAACTTCTCGACGTCCAGGTCATCGACCGTTCGCGTGCCGTCGATAAAATGATTCGGTGCGTCGACGTGCGTTCCGGTATGCGCTCCAAAGCAGACATTCGAGACATTGGCCGCCGCACCTTTCGCGATCGAAACGAAAGCATCGATCTTCACCTTAGGATCGCCGTCATATATCGGCACACTCTCACTGATCGCCACCGTGACATCGTATATCGCCATGCAAGAAGAATAATCCACGCCCTT
>JAJNPX010000541.1:5000-8061 GCA_021155145.1 Acidisarcina sp.
ACAAGGTCGTATATCCGAGTTTCGTATTCCCGTACATTCGTCCTTCAAAATTCGGAGCGATCGCCCGGCTGCACGGCATCGATGTCGGGGCGATCGACCGCTGCCGCGTACTGGAGATCGGCTGTGGCGACGGAGCGAACCTGATGTCGATCGCCTACGCGATGCCCGATGCCGATTGTGTCGGCTTTGATCTTTCGGGCGAGCGGATTGAAGAGGCAAAGGATGGTGCTCGGGAAGTCGGCATTTCAAACGCCTCATTCTATGAAATGGACCTCATGGAATTCGACCCCGGAACGTTCGGGAAGTTCGATTTCATAATTGCTCATGGATTCTATTCCTGGGTGCCAGGCGAAGTTCGCGAAAGCATGCTCGCCATATACAAGAATTGCTTGACTCCCAAAGGGATCGGATACATTAGCTACAACACATTGCCGGGCTGGCATTTTCGCCGATTCGCAAGGGATGCAATGCGGTTCCAGAGCTCATTGATCGAGGACCCCTTGGAAAAGGTCGATGCAGGGATCAGGTTTCTTCGTTTCATCGCAGGGTCGCTGCCGCCGGAGGCCGCTTTGAGACCTTTCATTGAAGAAGAGACGGTTTCGATCGAGAATGCTCATCCATCCTCGACATACCATGACGACCTTGCCGATGTGAACCATCCGTTCTACTTCGAAGAATTTGTTGCGGGTATCGAAAAGGCAGGATTGAGATTTCTCGCCGAGTCGGAACCTGTATCTAATTTTTTGGGCCGGTTTCCGCGGACCACTCAGGACGCCTTGAACGAACTTTGGCATGATTATCTTCGGCGCGAACAGTACATCGATTTTTTGAGGATGCGAAAATTCCGCAGCAGCCTTGTGTGCCATCTGGAATGCGAGCCCAGTTACCGCGTCGAACCCGCTGCCCTGGATACTCTCTACGTGGCGTCAAAGGTTCGGCCGATCGACGACGGCATAGTCCTGACCGACGATTCAGTGGCGACCTACCAAGGACCCTTCGAAAGCGAGTTCGAGCTTAATCACCCACTGGTCAAGACCGCACTAAACATACTCGCGCGTTCCCATCCAGCGCCGATGAGATTCGATAAGTTGATCGAAGAATTACGAGCGCGGTTTGCCGATCAGGCGCCGGGGGTTCATGCCGCTGGCCTCACGGTAACGAGGGCGTATTTTGTCGAGCTGATAAATTCTAATGCCGTCGAGATATTTTGTTTTGAAAGTCCGCTGATGTCCTCAGTTCTGAATGACCACCCAAAGATCTCGGGATTTGCACGGTGGCAGGCCGGTCGAGGGGCTGGTGTAGTCAATGGGCTTTACGGCGCCGCAGTAAAGGTGACCGATGAAGAGACAAGGGAACTCATCGGTCTGGCCGACGGAACTCGGGACACTTCTGGGATCATCAGTGAACTGAGCCGGACGCTCGGCGATCATGAAGAGGGACGTTTCGAAGACTTTGTAAGGTCGAACCTGGAGTTATTCCGCAGTTCCGGATTATTGATCAAGTGAGACTTCCGCAAATTGTGGAGCGGGCGACGAGGCTCGAACTCGCAACTTTCAGCTTGGGAAGCTGACACTCTACCATTGAGTTACGCCCGCGTTGTAGAACGATCAAATCACGGTGATTATTACACATAAATATCGGAGGACACAATAGCATTAGCGGTTGTTGTTCGAAGGAATCGTCCCGAAATGGCTGATAAAGAATTCTCATATAACGAAGTAACTTACCCGAGCTACGTTTTTCCGCAGACAAGCCCCGAAAGGCTCGCGGCGGTCGCTATCTTTCACGGATCGGAGCCGGCCGATCCGAAGCACTGTCGCGTTTTGGAACTCGGTTGCGGAAACGGCGCGAACCTCTTGCTTCATGCCTCAAATTTCCCCGATTCGGAATTCATCGGTATCGACCTCGCTGCGGAACATATAAAAGAAGGTGAGGCCTTTCGGGAAGAGTTGGACATCCAGAATCTAAAGCTGATTCAGATGGATGTGATGAACTTTACCGTCGAGGAGTTTGGCAGATTCGACTACATCATCGCCCATGGACTGTATTCCTGGGTCCCGGATCTTGTAAGGGACAAGGTCGACTCGATATTTGGAGAATGCCTTTCGCCAAATGGCATCGGCTATATCAGCTACAACGTTTACCCTGGCTGCCACGCGCGGGAGATGATCTGGAATATGCTGCGCTTCCACTCACGCAAGGCGGAAAGACCGATCGACAAGCTCCGAGCCTCGCTCGAGTACCTGAAGGTGTTTCGGGAGCAGATATCAAACCCCCAATTCAAAGAAATGATCGAACAGGAGATCGACACGTTCGCGGGCCGCGAGGCCGAGAACATCTTTCACGACGATCTTTCCAGTTTGAATCGCCCTTTCTACTTTTTCGAATTTGCCGAGCGAATGTCGGCGGCCGGGCTGCAGTATATGTGCGAATTGCCGGCGATGGCAGTATCGGACATCGAACGTAGCGCCGAGGAATCGGCCGCGATCGAAAGCCTGCATCCCGCCGACCTCGTCGAACGCGAACAGTATTCGGACTTTATTCAAATGCAGCGTTTTCGCAGTTCGCTGATCTGCCGCTCCGACATCGAAGTAAAACGCCAACCATCTCCCGAAGTTCTTGGCCGCCTTCGGTTCTTCACCGACGTCCGCCCGAAGTCGGACGAGCCGGATGTTTTGGGAGATGGATCGGAGGTCTTTCTAACGACGACGAACCGCGGATTCTCGATCGATCATCCGCTAACGAAAGCGGCGTTACTCTTTATGGCAGGCTCACACCCCAGGAGCTTCGGATTTGATCAATTGGTTGAGGCTTCGACCGAGGTGCTTGGCAAAGAGTTGATCGACGATGACATAAACGTGCTCGGCAACTTCATACTAATGCTCGCCGCTGCGGGGCCGATATTATTTCGCCTATTCGAACCCGAGATCTGCGTCGAGGTGAGTTCCCGGCCCACTGCTGCGAGGTTCACCCGATGGCAAGCCGTGAACGGCAGCAACTCGCTTACCAATCAAGCCGGATACAATATCAAGCCAAACAATCCGGCAGTATTGCATTTGGT
>JAJNPX010000542.1 GCA_021155145.1 Acidisarcina sp.
ATGCGCCGACGGCGTTCGCCCTTTCCCGACAAAAGGTCGCATTGATCGACCGCAAGAAATTCGCAAAGGCCGACGGCCTGCACAAGGGCGGATACGTTCTCGCTGAGGCTGAGGATAAGGCAGGTAAAAAGACCGATCCGAAGCTGATCCTGATCGGAACAGGCTCTGAGGTAGGCCTCGCGATGGAAGCCCGCGGGAAACTGAACGCCGCGGGAATTCCGACTCGCGTCGTCTCGATGCCGTGTTGGGAATTCTTTGACGCTCAATCCGCGAAATATAAAGAATCCGTCCTCCCGAAAAACGTTACGGCACGTCTCGCCATCGAGGCCGGAGTTTCTCTCGGTTGGGCGAAATACATCGGCGACGCCGGCGACACTCTCACCGTCGACAAATTCGGAGCCTCAGCCCCGGCCGAGGATGTCTTTAGGGATTACGGATTTACAGTGGAGAACGTCGTAAGGATGGCAAGATCACTTCTCAATCGTTAGTTGAGACGAATCAACGTCCGTCCTGTCGAACAACCTGCAAAAATCTTTGACTTACACATTGGTTTGTGTAACTCTTCACACATGGCAACCAATCTTGCGATCGATGACCAGATCTTGAATGAGGCCTTGAAAGTTGGTGGACACAAGACTAAGAAAGCGACGGTCACTGAAGCGTTAAAGGAATATATCCAGAAGCGCCGACAATCCGAGATCCTCGACTTATTTGGCAAGATCGATATCGATCCCAAATATGATTATAAAAAACAGCGCTTACGAAGATGAATGTTCTAGTGGATACTTCTGTCTGGTCGCTGGCGTTGCGTAGAAATGTATCGGTTCATCCGGTAAGTGCAAGGCTCGAAGATCTGATCGTCGAAGGCCGGGCAGCGATCATAGGACCGGTTCGTCAGGAACTACTTTCAGGCGTCAAGGTCGATGCTCAGTTTGAGCTGCTCAAGGGTAAGCTACGTGCTTTCCCGGATATCGAATTGAAGACGGAAGATCACGAGGAAGCCGCACGATTCTTTAATTTGTGCCGTACAAATGGTATTCAGGGCTCGAACACGGATTTCCTTATTTGCGCTGTCGCCGCTCGACGTGAGTTGCCGATCTTCACCACCGACCATGTTTTCGATCGATTTACCCAACACATTCCCATTTCGCTATACGCCTGACCAATACATCGACCGCTGCATTACTTCGGCCCAGGCGGCGGATAGCTTAAACAACTGCTATCCGATAGTCGAGAATCTGTTCAAGACATCTCAGAAACTTGTATAGACCTCGATTCCGAGTTCCGATCGCGAATTGATATTCTATCCTGAATGGAAACCTTGAGAACACCGTGTTTGTTGCTTGATAAGCATCGAATTCAGCAAAATGCCGCGCGGATGAGCGATAAGGCGAGCCAACTCCGCGTGCGTCTTCGTCCGCATATAAAGACGCACAAATGCGTTGAGGTCGCACGGATACAGACAGCCGGACACAATGGTGCGATCACGGTTTCGACATTGGCTGAGGCGAGGGCGTTTGCAGAGCACGGCTTTTCGGATATCACCTACGCCGTGCCGATCGAAGCGGGAAAGTTCGTTGAGGCGATCGACATACTGAAAAACGGGGTGAAGCTAAACCTGCTGACCGACGATGCAGGTACGGTCACTGCTCTTAATGAGGCCGCAGGCAAGGCGGGCATCAAGTTCGACGTGTTTGTAAAGATCGACTGCGGCACGCATCGGGTCGGTGTGGAGCCGCATACGGCTGAGGCGATCGAGACCCCGAGATTGATCTCTGATGCGAAGAATCTCAATTTCGCCGGCATCCTCACCCACGCCGGACATTCGTACGACGCCAAAACGAAGGAACAGATCGTCGAGGTCGCACGGCGGGAACGCGACGTGATGGTCGAGCTTGCCGAGCGCTTGCGCTCTCTGAGCATTGAGGTCCCGACGGTCAGCATCGGCTCGACACCCACTATGTCGACGGTCGATCATCTCGACGGCATCGACGAGATCCGCCCGGGAAACTACATTTTTTTCGACAACTTTCAGGCGACACTCGGCACCTGTTCGTTCGCTGACACTGCACTTACGGTTCTCGCGGCGGTGATTCACAAAGGCAGGAGCAAACTCGTTATCGATGCGGGTGCGATCGCACTTTCAAAAGACCGTGGGCCCGTCGAGCTCGACCCTGATTGCGGCTACGGCCGTGTGCTCGATCTCGACGGGAGCGAAACTGGTCTTCGCGTCACCGGAATGTCGCAGGAACACGGCGAGATCGAGGCCGGCGACGCGCCCGCATTCGATTCCATAAAGGTAGGCGACCGTTTGCGCATCCTTGCAAATCATTCTTGCCTGACGGCCGCCCAGCATTCACACTACAATATTATTGAGAACGGCGAGATCGTCGATCGCTGGGAGATCCATCGAGGCTGGTAGCAATGATAAAGAACACTCTGTTGGGACAATTCGACCGCTGTTACAACAAAGACGGTTGGTTCGTAGCCGTGCGAAACGCGATAGAGGGCCTGACCGTCGAACAGGCCGCATGGAAACCTTTGGACTCGGTCAATTGCATCTGGGAAACCCTTTCGCATGTGACCTATTACAACAACGCTTATCTGCAGCGGTTCAAGGGGATCGATTTCGAATATGACGTTTCGACCAACGACGAGACTTTTAGTGTCGGCGAGTACGATGAGGCCCATTGGCAGGCGGATGTGACCATGTTCGATTCAGTTATGACCGAATGGCGCGAATTGCTCTCCGCCGTCGACGGATCGAAGTTCTCGGAGCTCGTTCCTAACAAGGGAGGAACTACTTGGGCGGAGATCGTGGCCGATATCAATGCGCACAACGCATATCACGGCGGACAGATATTGCTATT
>JAJNPX010000548.1 GCA_021155145.1 Acidisarcina sp.
CGCTGTTTGTTCGCGACTGAGGGCATAATTAGAGGCAATGCATGAAGTAGATATCGACATCGTAGAAATGACACTCGATGTTATGAGATACGCCATCGGCCGCATCACAGAGCGCGACCCGCCATTGGGTTTTCCAAGGTCCGAAACGGAACTCAGATCCATCGTCGGTGAAACCGTGACGCCGAAAGGTATCGGCGGCGAGGCGGCCTTTAAGATGTTCAGGGAAACGCTTGTAAAATCCAGCGTGGCGATCGACCACCCGCGGCACCTGGCTTTTGTTCCCGCTTCACCGACGCGGGCCGCGGTGATGTTCGATCTTGTTGCATCGGCGGCGAGCGTCCACGGGGCCTTTTGGCTGGAAGGGGCAGGCTGTATCTTCGCCGAGAACGAAGCGATGAGGTGGCTCGTCTCGTTGACGGGGTTGCCCTCGGGAGCTTTCGGCGTGTTCACCAGCGGCGGCACAACTGCGAACCTGTCGGCGATCGTGACGGCGCGCGAGGCTTGGCGGCGGGCGAATCCGGCGAAAACGGCGACCCGCGGGCTCATCATCACCTCGACGGCAGCTCATTCCTCGGTGCGTGCGATGGCGAACGTGATAGATGCGGACCTATTGCTGATCGATTCTGAAGATCCGATGAGCGGCCCCGCACTTGGGTCGGCTATCGACGAGCTGATAAGCGATGACCGAGAGCGACTGTTTGCCGTGGTCGCGACTGCAGGCACAACGAATGCCGGGATCATCGATGAGCTGGATGAGATAGGGAAGGTGTGCCGTTCGGCCGGGGTCTGGTTCCACGTGGACGCCGCATACGGCGGAGGAGCTCTGGCGGCGCCCTCTGTCCGGCATTTGTTCAATGGGATCGAGCTCGCGGACAGCATCACGATCGACCCGCACAAATGGCTCTTTTCGACATACGATTGCGGCGCTGTGATCTATCGCGACCCCGAACTTGCTCGGGCCGCTCATGCGCAGGCGGGGTCATACCTCGATATCTTTTCCCACGAGGGAGCAATGGGATTTAATCCCGCTGATTACCAGATCCAGTTGACGCGGCGGACGCGCGGGCTCCCACTGTGGTTCTCGCTGGCGATGCATGGGACAGATCGGTACGCCCAGGCCATCGAGCGAGGTATCGAACTGGCGCGAATCGCCGCCCGTCTTATAGATGAAGATGAACGCTTGGAGCTGATCAAAGAACCGAGCCTGTCCGTGGTACTTTTCCGCCGTCGCGGATGGACGGACGAGCAGTACAATTCATGGTTTTTCGAGAACCATAAGAAGGGTCTGGCATTGGTCGCACCTACAAAATGGCGGTCGGGAGGAAAGGTCGAAACTGTCACGCGGTTCTGTTTCATCAATCCCGATACGACCGAGGATGACATCAAAATGATCCTCGACTCGATGTGATCGTGCACTCTTTGCCAAAGCCGCCCGATCGGCTTTAATCTTATGGCTGAGAAATGAAGTTTGAGGTCCTGAATATGGTGGAGTCGATCGACCCAAAGATCATAGAACGAGCGGCGGTCCGCTGCGAACGCTGTGACCGTGAGATGGAGCATTACAATACGTTCATTTCGCCGACCAATGTGCGTTCGAATATTTGCTGGCAATGTCTCGCCCGCGAAGAGAAGGGCTTTTTTGCACACCGCGGATTTCGACGTGGTGCGCGGAGCGGTTATATTCCAAGATAAGCCACGAATCTCACTAATTTGTTGCGTTGATCCGCGGCTAATTTCTATGGCTGTCAGGAAGATATCTGAATACCCCGAGGACGTGCTTGGCCGGGTCGGCAGGCCTGTGACTGAATTTGACGAACGACTTGCCGCATTGTGCGCGGATATGTATGACACGATGTACGATGCAGGGGGTGTTGGGCTGGCCGCCCCACAGATCGGACTTGATCTGCGACTCTTCGTCATGGACTGCGACGGCATCAAGCTGATCGCCGCCAACCCTGAGATCATCCATGCGGAAGGCGAACAATCCGGCCAGGAAGGCTGCCTGTCGGTCGGCAAGGTTCCGGCGGTCGTCATCCGTCCGATGAAGGCCCGATTAAAAGCCCAGAACGAGAAAGGAGAGTGGTTCGAACAAGAAGCCGAAGGCTATGCCGCCCGGGCATTCCTCCATGAAACCGACCACTGCAACGGCAAACTCTTCATCGACCACCTCCCGAAACTCCGCCGTGACATGGTGGTAAAAAGGTTTAAGAAGGAGAAGAACTGGAAATGAGATCTCGCATTTGTCGTCTGGTATTTGCATTCTGCATCTTTGCGAGCGTGCTGCTGGCCCAGGATCAGCTCGGACACTTCAAGGAGCAGTTGCTGGGGGCTTCGAAAGCGACTGAAATGGAGGAGATATTGAAGGCCGTTGAGAAGTCGGGGATATCCACGAGCGACCTTCTAGCGCTTCGTTTCGATCTTCAAAATGAACTTCGCTATCGGATTGCCGATCAGACTCGAACAAGCAAAGAACGAAGTTCATTCGCGCAGCTTGCTCTCCATAATGAGGGCCGATTACTAAAGGAGCTCGAGTTGCGCCTCGCGGAGTTGGAAACTACAGCCCCGGAGAGTCCCGAGACCTCACGAACTGCCGTGATGCTCGCGCAATTGCTGGACGAGGTACGGGGCGTTGAAGATACTGCCGAGAAGCGGGCGGCGGCGGCGAAGACACGGTCAAGCCGAGTTAAAGCTCTTTATGAAAAGGCGCTTTCCATAGAAACCAAACTCGAACAAAATTCTCCAAACTCTCTGACCCTTAAGATGCTCCTCGCGGAGAAATATATGGACTCTGCTGAGTTTGAGGAAGCTTTGCCGCTATTCGAAGATTACCTCAAAGGCGTCGAACTGAGGGAAGGAAAGAACTCCGGAGCGCGATTAAGGGGATTATACAATCTCGCTCAGATAGTTGCGCTTGCTCGAGATTTTGAGCGGCTCGAGACTTTAAAGAATGAATTATCTCTCTTAGGCATCACATATGAGCAAACCATGCCGATCAACTTACGGGCCCAGCCTAACAACAAGGGAGCGTTTGACCGAGGCGGTATGATACGCCTGGAGCAGAGTTCCGGGTTGTTGCTATCGGCAAGCAGACCCGATACGATCAAGCCGCATACCGAAAAGGTTGTTCTTGGTTACAAGGACCGGATCGTTCGCGCAAACCCCAGAGTTACGGTCAGATCCAGTTCCACGTCAAACGGGCATCCTGCCCTGGTGAGTGTGGACGCCGAAGGAAATGTTACTGATGTAGAAGTCCTTCTCCCCGAGTCGCCCCGCGAGAAAGTAATCGCTTTGGTTAAGAAATGGACGTTTCGGCCGCTCGTTTATAAGGGGGCTCGAACGCCGATGAAGGGGCTTGTCTATTGCTGGATAGTTGACTAAGCTTCGAGTTTGGACCGGAGCAACACCTCAGTCGAATTTAACTTTTAGCAAAGTTCAGGAACATTCCTCGATAAACACGGAGCCCCTTTTCCTCGACGGCTTTCTCGCGTTCGGTCTTGACGGGAAACGGATCGTTGTCGATCGGAGTCTCGGCAAACCGGTGGTCGTCACGAAATAGCGAGAACATCTCGTCGGCTAAGAATTCGATGTCGGTCTGAACGAACACGCGGCCGCCGGGCGTTAGGTGGCGGGCGATCGTCCCGACCATTTTCTCGTTCACCATTCGGCGCTTGGCGTGTTTCTTTTTGAACCACGGATCGGGGAATTGTATCGTGACGGCCTGTAGAACACCGTTCGGAATTCCTTCGAGGAGCCGATCCAGCCAGAGCATCGCGTTACAAAACGAGTAGTAAAGATTTGCCAAGCCCGCTTCGGCGGCGAGACGATTCGCTTCTTCGACAAGGGGCTCGCGGATCTCAACACCGAGATAATTCCACGCGGGTTCGGCCTCCGCCATCCGCAGAAGAAATCTTCCGCGTGCACAGCCAATGTCGAGCAATAAAGGCTTTTCAGGATCGGCGAAAGCAGTCTCGATATCTACAGGCCGCGGCGGCTGTCGATAAAAGGGCGCAAGCGGATTTACGTGCTGATGTACTCGGACGCGGGCCATCTTTTATGCTGATCCGGTGATTCTAAAGATGGCGAAGACCGCCTCGGCAATGTAGATAGCGATCGCGACGATCCCAAGCGTCTCGGTGATCTTTCCCGTCCGCCGCGGGTCGGCCGCCAAAGACTTCGGGATCTGAAAAAAACCATATATGAAGCCCGCCAGAAATCCGCCGATGTGAGCAAAGTTGTCGACAAGCTGATAGGCGATGATCCCGAACGCCGCGATGAACCCCACATTGATCAGCATTGTCTTCAGGAAATCAGGCGGCAGCTGTTCTTTACGGCGATACGCGTAGACCGCCATGTAGCCGATCAATCCCATGATCCCGCCCGATGCACCAACTGACGTTCCCCCCGGCATGAAAACGAAGCTCAAAAGGCCGCCGCAAACTACAGCAAGCAAGAACACGATCGCGACGTGTGCCCGATTCGAAAGAAACTCCATCAGGCTGCCAAAGCCGTATAAAGCCTGTGAATTGAAGTAAATGTGAAGCAGCCCGCCGTGAAGGGCACCGCCCGTGAGTACTCGCCAGTACTGACCTTCGCCGATGAACTTGGGCTTCACGAACCCGGCTGCCTCGATCGATAGTTCGAGACCCGCCGACATCTGGGCCACGAAGACCGCCAGGATCGAACCTATGAGGATCATCGTGAAATAGGGGGTCGATGCCTCTGACCTCCTCGCAAACTCGATCGCGGCTTCCGACGGCAAGATGCTCTTTAGCGTCAGCGTCCGTGCGTAATACAACCCGTAGATCCCGGCGATGAGTCCGAAAAGCCCGAGGATGAAGAAGATGCTGCGAAATAGGACGGAGAAATCGGGTCTTACTCCAAGTACCGCAAAGAAAAGAAGCCAACCGATGTGTGCGATGACCACGAATCCGCCGATACCGACCGCCCACCAGGATTTCTTTCGGATCGAGCTCTTTTGCGCAGCAAGATACTCCTCCGGTGCCTGGTGGTTCGGCTGCGGGTCTTCATCGCGAGGTTGAAATTCGTAAGACATTAGTTAGATCGCGAGGCCGCCGTCGGCTTGGACGACTTGCCCGGTGATATACCGGGCCGTCAGAAGGAAGCACGCGGCGTCCGCGATCTCTTGGACAGTCCCGAAGCGCGCGAGAGGGATCGAGGCGAGGATCTTTTCACGAAAATCCGCGTTCATTTCCGACGTCATCTCAGTTTCGATCATTCCGGGTGCGAGAGCGTTGACGGTTATGTTTCGGCTTGCGATCTCCTTCGCAAGTGATTTCGTAAGGCCGATCATCCCGGCCTTGGACGCCGAATAATTGGATTGCCCGAGCATTCCGACGACACCCGAGATCGACGCGATATTCAATATCGAGCCGCCATTCTCGTTCTTCATCATGGGCCGAAGGACCGCTTTCGAGAAGTTCCACGCTCCCTTGAGATTTGTATCGATCACGGCATCCCAGTCGTCCTCCTTCATTCGGAGGATAAGCTGGTCGCGTGTGATGCCCGCGTTATTCACCAGGAAATCGATCCCGCCAAGTTCCGTTGTCGCAGCCTTTACAAACTCGGCCGACGCCTCGGTGCTCGCCACGTCGCACTGTGCGGCGTAGGCCTTTACGCCGAGCCCTTCGACCTCGGTTCTCAAGGTTTCGGCTTCGTCGGCGCTCTTCGAATAATTAAAAGCAACATTGCATCCCCGGCGGGCCAGTTCCAGTACGATCGCCTTCCCGATCCCGCGTGTGCCGCCGGTGACGATCGCCGATCGGCCTTCAAATTGTTTTTCGCTCAAGTTTGGTCACTCCGCTGTTGTATGTTTTGATTCTAGTTTTGCGGGAGCAATCCGTCAAAACACCCCTCCCATGCCGGTTGGACTGCTGACCGCATTTTCTCTATCATCGCGTCATAATGAAGAATATTCTCACCGCCCTTTTGGTACTTCTGCTGTCGGTTTTGGCGATCCCAGCCCAGGTCGCGTCATCGTTTGTGATAAGGAATGCACGTGTCATTGACGGCTCTGGCAAGCCCGGCTTCATCGGCGAGGTGCTTGTGCGAAACGGAACGATAGTAAAGGTCGGAAAAATAAAGCAGAAACGGGGCGAGGAGACGATCGACGGGACCGGCCTGATACTCGCTCCCGGCTTTATCGATATCCACAACCACTCGGAGGGCGGCCTGTTGCGGGAAGGCTCGGCGGCGAATCAGGTTTCGCAGGGGATCACGACCGTCCTCGTCGGGCCGGATGGCGGAGGCCCTTG
>JAJNPX010000549.1 GCA_021155145.1 Acidisarcina sp.
GTGCGGCCGCCTCGTAGCCGTCTTTGAGGACGATGAAGGCAGCGACCTCTTCGCCGTAGAGTTCGTCGGGGACGCCGATCACGGCGGCGTGAGCGACGGCCGGATGGGTATACAGAATGTCGTCGATCTCGCGCGGATAGATGTTCTCGCCGGCACGGATGATCATATCGGACTTACGGTCGGCGATGTAAAAGAAGCCGTCGGTGTCGCGGTAGCCGATGTCGCCGGTGTGAAACCAGCCGTTCGCAAAGGCTTTGGCGGTTGCTTCTGCGTTCTTGAAATAGCCCATAAAGATGTTCGGCCCGCGGAGGACGATCTCGCCAAGTTCGCCGTCTTTGACCTCATTGTCATCTTCATCGACGACCCTCATCTCGTTACCGATCGGTTTGCCGCACGAACCCGGACGCCGCGTCTCGTTCGGCGGATTAAAAGTTGAGCGGCATGTTGACTCGCTCAATCCATAACCCTCGATAACAAGTACGCCGAACGTTTGCTCGAATTTTCTTAACACTTCCGCCGGAACCGGAGCCGAACCGCACATAGCGAAGCGGAGAGAAGTGGTCAGTGGCCGGCGGTCAGTGATCAGAGGGCGAACCACCCCGTCCGCCGAAGCGGCGTCCACCCCTCCTTCGTAAGGAGGGCAGTCCTGCCTCGTAGTTGCGTCTTTGCCACCAGCTGACGCAGGCGGTTTCCCCTTTGCGAGCAACATCGACAGCATCGTGGCGACGGAGCCGAAAGATGAGATCTTGTATTTGTCGATGATCTCCCAAAACCTCGATGCGGAGAATTTAGGTGAAACCACCGTCGATCCGCCGCAAAAGAGCGCCGTCATCGTGGTGACGGTCACGGCGTTCATATGGAAGAGCGGCATTATCGTCAGCAGTCGGTCGTCGGGGCCGAAGCCCATCCAACCGGCGATCTGCTCAGCGTTGGCGAGGAGGTTTCCGTGGGTGAGCAGACATCCCTTGGGCTTGCCGGTCGTCCCCGAGGTGTAGATGATTATCGCTTCGTCGTCGGTGTCGAGAACGGTGTCGGGAAAGGTATCGGGGAAACCGGCGGTGGCGGATTCGAGGTTGGTGAAGTCGACCGTTGGCGGCAAGGCGTTTTCGTGCTCCGCACTCATTGCAGGCGGGGACGCCTGCGTTCCAGTCAATAAAAGCTTCGATTCTGAATTGCCGACTATCCATTCGACCTCTTCGGGCTTCAAGAGCGAATTCACAGGCCCCGCAATGGCGCCGATCTTCCAGCAAGCAAAATACGCGACGATGTACTCGGCGGAATTAGGGAGCAGAAGGCTGACAACGTCGCCTTTTGCGATGCCATTCGACGCCAGCAAATTCGCCGTCCGGTTCACCGCACGTTCAAATTCGGCATACGTCCACTCTCGCCCGTCAGCTTCTGAAAAGAGAAAGGGTTTCTGATCGTACCCTGATACTCGGGCCCGGAGCAGCTCGCCGATGTTCGAAAATGACATATCGAGAACAGGATAAGCCTGTTTCGCTGCAAAAATAAATCGCCGATCGTTGGAAGTACCTACCCGCGTGGGTATTTTTGCTTCGGATCGGATATGGTCGAAACCGCCCCTCTTCTTGCCCGTGTGACCGGCTTTAATATTTTCGATGCCGGGCACGCGGGTATTATGCGCATGCAAAGGCCATTGCGTTTTGCCCGCTTATCCAATATATTTCGAGGGCATCGACCAAACACTGAATGTTATGACTGTCTACCGAAGCTTTGTCAGCGGAAAATGGATCGAATCCCCCTCGGCCAGAAGAGTCCCGAATTTGAACCCCGCTGATACCCGTGACGTTATCGGCGAGATCGAGATGGCCGGGCGTGAAGAAGCGAGAACGGCTGTCGAAGCTGCCTTTGACGCCTTTCGCGAGTGGAAACGCACGCCGCCACCTGCCCGCGGCCGCATCGTGGCCAGGGCCGCGCGGCTTATGGAGGACCGCAAAGAGGAATTGGCGGCCGCGATCACGCGCGAAGAGGGAAAGACACTGGCCGAATCTCGCGGCGAGGTCACGCGGGCGATCAATGTGGTCGAATTCTGCGCAGGCGAGTCGCGGCGGATGGTCGGCGAAACGATACCATCCGAGCTGCCCGCAAATTTTGCATATACGATAAAAGAACCCCACGGTGTCGTGGCCGTCATCACGCCTTGGAACTTTCCCGTCGCGATCCCTGCATGGAAGATCGCCCCGGCATTGGTCGCGGGGAACACGGTCGTCTTCAAGCCGGCAACGCTAACTCCGGCGACCGCCGTGATGCTGACCGAGATCTTCAATGATGCCGGCCTGCCTAAGGGCGTTCTGAACCTGATCCTGGGCTCGGGAGGCGAGGCCGGCGACGAGATCGTCAACCATCCTGCGATAAAGGCGATCTCATTTACCGGCTCGACCGAGACCGGCCTGAAGCTGTATGCACAGGTCGCGCCGCGCGGGGTCAAGGTTCAGGCCGAGATGGGCGGCAAGAATCCGGTGGTGGTGCTCGAAGACTGTGACATGGATCTGGCGGTCGAATCGACGGCCCAGGGCGCTTTCGGCTCGACCGGCCAACGCTGTACGGCAACTTCCCGTGCGATCGTGATCGATCGGATCGCTGACGAATTTGTCGAAGGCATTGTCCGACGTGCAAAGAGCTTCAGACTCGGGCCGGG
>JAJNPX010000546.1 GCA_021155145.1 Acidisarcina sp.
CTTTTCGATCGAGTAGCCGGCGATCTCCTGAGCAAGTTCGCAATCCTTATCACACGGCAGGACGGCCGCGACCTTCAGCCCGAGGTCCCTACCGATCGATTGTGCAGCGGTGATCGCTTCGAGCGAGGTCTTATTCAAGACGCAATTTTTATGTTCGATGAATACAAGGATCATAATTTTCCTTTTTCAAAAATTAGTAATTGCTAATTAACCAACTATTAATTACATGAGATCAAATGACTCTTACCTCGCTTCGCAGTTTCTCGACCAGTTCGACCGCACCGGCCTTTGCATCGCCGTTGCCGAGCATCTGCGTCTGCTTGGTCTTCAAAGGCATATAGACCTTTTCGATCGTCTGTGCTCCTGCAAAGGCTTCGATCGGCGGGGTGACGTCCCAGATCTCCTTTTTCTTCGC
Source organism: Acidisarcina sp. (assembly GCA_021155145.1). Lineage (GTDB taxonomy): Bacteria > Acidobacteriota > Blastocatellia > Pyrinomonadales > Pyrinomonadaceae > OLB17. Next base: position 416 of record JAJNPX010000546.1, read on the forward strand.
GGCCATGATTCCCTTGAGCGAGGCATAGCGGATCTGCGAGATGCCCGACTGGATCGTGAGCAATGCGGGAAGTTGATAGTTGAACCACTGGTACCAGCCGCTCTCGAGCTCACGCTTTACGCGGAGCGTTTCTCCGAGCGAACTGCGGTCGACCTCGATCACGATCGTCGCGTGCGGAATTCCGAGCAATTCTGCCAACACTACGCCCGTTTGGCCGTAGCTTGCATCATCTGATTGCAGGCCGGTGAATACGAGATCGGCATTTTCCTCGCGGATCGCATCGGCGATAGCCTTGGCGATCTGAAAAGGCGATAGATTGTGAGCGTTTTCGGCAACGACGTGGATGGCACGGTCAGCACCGCGGGCCAGCGCGTCTTTGATCACCGTCTTTGCACTCTGCGGCCCGAGCGAGCATACAATGACCTCGCCGTCGCCTTTTGCTTCCTTCAGCCGGAGGGCTTCTTCGAGCGCGTAGCCGTCCGATTCATTGGTCTGTTGGGCGACATCCGCCTCATTGATCCATTTTTCGTCGGGACCGATGCGGAGAACGGCATCCTTGTTCGCGACCTGTTTCATCAAAACTATGATCTTCATATTAAAATGTGATTACGTTCCTACGACACCGACGGTCTTTCCTACCGAATCGATAACCGCAACATCGACCGCAGAAATCACGGAATCCTGCGATTCGAACGGGACCCCGGCAGAATGAATGACCGTTCATTCATTTTATCCTATCACCGATCGGTTAATTTCTTCAAAATAGACCGAGCTAAATTTTCGTTAATTTCAGTGTGCCGAGGAACCGGCTGCGATTGCTTCGTATTCTGGTTGGTGTACCAGTCGTGCTTACCGCCGTGGCGGCCATTGCCTCAAGGCGCTTGATCAGTTCACGACGTTTCACTAGGCAACCACTAGTTCCTCGACGTGACGGACGTAAGGGACGGTTCCCGACTCCAGATCGACAAGAAGATCCTTCAGGTTTTCTACAAGCTCATCTTTAGAGTATGCCTGAGTTTCGTAGTCAGGATATTCGTTCAAGTGGCCAAGGAAAAAGTCACCATCTTGCCAGTATGTGTATTCCAAGATTCGCATCAGGCTTACTCCGTATATCGCTTAAAGATCAGCGATGCGTTGGTACCGCCAAAGCCGAAGCTGTTCGACAGAACATAATCGACCCTGGCATCGCGGGCTGCGTTCGGAATGTAATCGAGATCGCATTCCGGATCGGGGAACTCGTAATTGATCGTCGGAGGAAGCTTGTTCTCCTTTATTGCCAGCACGGAGAATACCGCCTCGATGCCGCCGGCGGCGCCAAGAGCATGTCCGGTCATCGACTTGGTGGAACTAACGGCCAAACCATTCTTGGCATGCTCGCCAAAGACCTTCTTGATGGCCATCGTCTCGAACTTGTCGTTGTACGGCGTCGATGTTCCGTGAGCGTTGACGTATCCGATCTGATCCGGTGTGATGCCAGCGTCCTTGATCGCACGCTCCATCACGCGGATAGCTCCGGAACCGGTCTCGTCCGGCATCGTCACGTGAAACGCATCGCCGCTCATGCCATAACCGACGATCTCGGCGAGAATGTTGGCACCGCGGGCCTTCGCGAATTCGAGCTCTTCGAGGATCATGATCCCCGAACCTTCCCCGATGACGAATCCGTCACGCTCTGCATCGAATGGCCGCGAAGCATGCCTGGGATCGTCGTTCCGCGTTGAGAGCGCCCGCATCGACGCGAACCCGGCTACCGACATCGGAGTGATCGCACTCTCGGCACCGCCGCAGATCATCGCGTCGGCATCACCGCGTTCGATCAATCTAAAGCTGTCGCCGATCGCATGGGCTCCGGCGGAACAGGCGGTCGCCGTCGCCGAATTCGGCCCTTTTGCACCGTGACGTATCGAAACGTTACCGGACGCCAGATTAACGATCGCCGAGACGATGAAGAATGGCGACACCCGGTCGGGGCCCGAATTGAGCAATTTCTCATGCTCGCGTTCGATCGCCCAGAAGTCGCCGATGCCGGAACTGATATACGTTCCGACCATATCGGCGTTCGACTCATCGATCACGAGCCCGCTGTGCTTCATCGCCTCATCCGAGGCCGCGAGAGCAAAGTGTGTGAATGCTCCCATCCGCCTCGCTTCTTTCTTATCGAGAAAGCTGAGCGGATCGAAATCCTTCACCTCACAGGCGAACTTGACCGAGAATTTCTCCGTGTCGAATTTCTTGATGTAATCCGCACCGTTGGCGCCGTTCATTAAACCATTCCAGGTTGTCGGAACGTCGTTCCCAACGGGCGTCACAAGCCCGACTCCGGTTACTACAACTCGTCTCTTCATAAGTTTAGAGTGCGGGCTTTAGCCCGTAAATACCTACGCGAAAAATCGCGCACTCTGAACACTATCCCTTGTGCTGCTCGACGTATGCGTATGCATCGCGGACGGCCTGGATCTTCTCAGCGTCTTCGTCGGGGATCTCGATGTCGAATTCCTCTTCGAACCGCATCACGAGCTCAACGAGGTCGAGCGAATCGGCCCCGAGGTCTTCGATAAAGCGGGCGTTTTCGGTGACTTCTGCCTCGTCAACACCCAATTCATCAACGATGATCTGTTTGATCTTATCCTGAACTTCTGACATAGTTTCTCCTCTTTATAGCGTGTCTAAAGTATTTTTCAAGCTCTCTGAATTTTCGACGTTCAAGCAGCGGACATCGCGATCTATCTGCCGAACCAATCCCGATAAAACCTTTCCGGTCCCCACTTCGACCATCGTCGCAACACCGTTCTTCACCATTTCCTGGACGCTCTGCATCCACTTGACGGGCGACGACACTTGTCGCGTAAGCCGTTCGCAGACGAGGCCCGCGTCGCTATTCACCGCCGCATCGACGTTGTGAACGATCGGGCATCCAAATTCGCCGTACGCCAGGCCGCTCAGGTCCTCGGCCAGGCGTTCCTGTGCCGGCATCATCAGCGCGCAATGGAATGGCGCCGACACATTCAGTTTGACGGCACGCTTGGCGCCGCGTTCTTTCAAGATCTCGCAAGCACGGTCAACCGCATCGGCGTCGCCGGCGATGACGACCTGTGACGGCGAATTGATGTTCGCCGGGCTGCAGACTTTGCCTTCCGAGGCATCGTCGCAGGCCTGTTCGATCGTCGCAAGGTCGGCCCCGAGTATCGCGGCCATTGCCCCCGCTCCGATCGGGACGGCTTCCTGCATATATGTCCCGCGCTTACGGACCGCTCGGACAGCATCGGCGAAATCGAGAACACCTGCGGCCACCAGGGCCGAGTACTCACCAAGGCTGTGTCCGGCCACGAGATCTGGCTTCGCAAAACCATTTGCGATCATCGACCGATAAGCAGCAACTGACGTCGTCAAGATCGCCGGCTGCGTATTGGCCGTCAACGCGAGGTCCTCTTCGCTGCCGGAGAAACACATCTCGGAGAGCGAGAATCCCAACGCCTCGTCCGCCTGCTCGAACGCCTCACGGGCCGCGGCAAAATTGTCAAAGAGGTCTTTTCCCATCCCGACGGACTGGCTGCCCTGACCGGGAAATATAAAAGCTGTCTTCATCCTTGTGCATAAGCCCGCGCCTGAGCAAGGGCGATACATCAAACTTGATCGTTCATGCCCAGGCTCACGCGCGGGCTCCTGCAACTAAAACTGAACTATTGTCGCTCCCCACGTCACGCCGCCGCCAAAAGCGGTCAGCAGCACCGTGCTGCCTTCTTTGATCCTTCCGGACTCGATACATTCATCTATCGCGATAG